>CAILKC010000832.1 GCA_903834675.1 uncultured Victivallales bacterium
GCTGCAAGTCTCATACAAGCCCAGCCCCCGGCTGGGGCCGGACATACCAGAACGAGAACCGCGGTTGCCGTGTCGGCGATTCTGCCATTCGTCATTGGGCATTCGGCCTTCTGCGGTTCTCAGACAAGCAAACCCCTACGGAGCTGACTTGTGCCCAAGGGGCTGATCAGCCCTTGACAGGCTTCTGATGCGCTATAGAGTACAAGGCTTCGTGCGTATCGTCTTGAGGGGCAAAGGGAAGGGCACTTCGTCCCGGTTCGGTGTTGCTTTGAGCCCTTTGGGTTGGCGGTGTCCTATGAGTGTCTTGGTCGGATGTGTAACAGGTCTCTGGAGGTCCGCGATGCACGGTTTCGGAAGAGGCGAGCAGAGTCACCGGTCTTTCACCCTCATCGAGTTGCTGGTGGTGATTGCCATCATTGCCATTTTGGCGGCGATGCTGTTGCCGGCCTTGGCCAAGGCCAGGGAGAAGGCGCGCACCATCAGTTGCATGTCCAACCTCAAGCAGTTGGGGCTTGGCCAGGCGATGTACGCGGACGACAATAGCGAACTTCTCTTTGCCACCGCCCTGGGTACGACGACCTATGCGGGCATGTTCAAAGCGCAGGGGGAAGGCCAGTACTCGGCGCTGAGCGCCTGCTACCCCTACGTCAACAACGACCGCAGTGTCTACAAGTGCCCCAGCAGTTCGTCAACGGGCTATCTGCATTACGGTCAGGTGGTCGGCAACAGCTCCATCGGGAGCATGACGGACGCGAATATGCGCAAGGCCGGTGATATCGCGACGAAGTCCGTCAAGGGCGTCTCCGGGACGATCACCATCTGCGATGCCAGCAATGCACACATTTGGGACTGGAATCCCGACCTGACCGGCATCGGGTCGCTCTGGCTGCGGGTCAAGACGAATATCTGGCACAACAACGGCGTGAATGCGATCTTCCTGGATGGCCACGGCGAGTGGCGGAACTATTACGCCCTGAATACGCTTGACTTCGGCGGCGCCAATCCGGCCAATCCGGCACTACCCTGAAGCCGCACTGGAACCGCTCGTAAGGCGGTGCCTGACGCTAAGTAAAGCCAGGCGAGTGGGGCGGTTTCCGCCGGGTAGATGGGGAACTCCACCAGGCTGCGGCGGAGGGCCGCGCCGAGATCGTCTCGCGCTCGTCAGATGCCGCCGTGCTGGCGGATGAACTGGCGGCTGACGGCGAGGTCCTCCAGCGGCTCACGTAGGTGCGTATCGTGTTCGACGAAGATCCAACCGTCGTAACCGACCGCCCGTAACGCCGCCAGCACGGCGGCGTTACTGAAACCGGGCAGATTGCCGCCACCCAGCTCGCAGAACCGGCCGCGCTTGGGCCACTGGTCCAGGCCGACCTCGGGGGCGGTGACCAGCCAGTCTTTGACGTGCATCACGATCAGCCGGTCGGGGAAGCGGCGAATGATCTCGACCGGGTCGCCGCCCGCCGCCGCCAGGTGGCCGGTGTCGAAGACCAGGCCGGCCCCCGGACAGTGCTCCAGGAAGGCGAGCACCTCGTCCTGGTTCTGCACTCTCTGCCCCAGATGGTTGTGCAGCCCGACCCGCAGGCCCCACTTGCGGCAGAGGTCCACTTGCCGGTTGACGCGGCGGCAGAAGGCGGCGAAGTCCTCTCCGCGTCCAGAAGGCACGTCCGTCCAGACGTAGAGCCGGCCCAGGCCGGAACTCCACTGGATGGTAGCCTGGGGCTCGGGTCCGCGACAATAGCCAAAGTCCATCCCGAGGCGCCGGAAACACGCCGCCTTGTGCAGCGCGTCGGCCTCGGAGATAGCGGTCAGCCGCTCGATCCCGTCGTAGCCGATGCGCTGCAGTCCCTCCAGGCGGTCCGCCAGGTCGAAGGCAGCGCCATCCCAGACGTTCATGCCGTAGTCCGCTACACCGATCTTCATCTCGTGCTCCTTCTTCCGACTGGGTCATGCGGCCGCGGTCTTCGGGGCAGCGGCCACGGGCTTGTCCCCCAGCTGGAGGATCGACTTCTGCGGGCATTTCTCCACACAGATGCCGCAGCGGGTACACTTCGCGTAGTCCATGACGGCGAGGTTGTTGGTCACGGCAATGGCGGAGGTGGGGCAGTTTTTTTCGCAGACGCGGCAAGCGATGCAGGCGAGGCGGCAGGCTTCCTTGGCCTTCTTGCCCTGGTCGAGATTCTTGCAGGCGACCAGGACCGTTTGGTGCTTGGGCACCATGCTGATCAGCTTCAGGGGGCAAGCCGCGACGCACTTCTGGCAGGAGCGGCACTTGAGGCGGTCCACCTTGGCCAGTCCATCCTCGGATAGGCTGATGGCGTCAAAGGGACAGGCGCGCCGACAGCTTCCCCGTCCGAGGCAGCCGTGACGGCAGACCTTGTCGCCACCGAAGAGCAGGCTAGCGGCCTTGCAGTCGTCGAGGCCGACGTAGGTGTACTTCAGGCGGGCTGTCTTCCTGCCGGCCTGGCAGGCCACGAAAGCCACCAGCTCCGTCTGTGGCTCCAGCGAGATTCCCATGGCTGCCGCCATCTTGCTGGCCACGGCCGCCCCGCCCGCCAGGCAGCCCGTCGGCTCGGCGCCCTCCTGCAACAGACTCTCCGCAAACCCCAGGCAGCCGGCATGCCCGCAGGCGCCGCAGTTGGAGCCCGGCAAGATGGACATGAACAGTTCGAGCTTCGGGTCGCCCTTGACCGAGAGGAAGCGGTAACTGACCGAGAGGAGAATGGCAAACCCAGCCCCGAGCAGCCCCAGCACCAGGAAGGGCACGATAATGTCCAGCGTCGATATGCTCATAGCCCGAACAGTCCTTTGAAGCCGAGGAACGCCAGCGACATCAGGCTGGCGGTGATGAATGAAATTGGCTGCCCCTTGAACAGCTTCGGCACCGGGGCATGGTCGACGACCTCGCGGATGGCGGCAAACATCACGATCGCCGCGAAATAGCCACAGCCGACGCCGAGGGTGTAGACGAGGCTCTTCCAAAATCCGAGTTGGTAGTCGATGCAGAGAAAGGCAGCCGCCAGCACGGCACAGTTGACCACGATCAGCGGCAGGTAGATGCCCAGGGCCCGGTAGAGCGCCGGGAACATCCGGCGGATGAACATCTCCTCGAACTGGACAAAGGTCGCAATGGTGAGGATGAACGCGGCCGTGCGCAGGTAGATCAGGTGGAGCGGTTCGAGGACGAAGTGGTAGATGGGCCAGGATATTCCCGTGGCCATGACCATGACGAAGACGACCGCCGCACCCATGCCGATCGAGGTCTTGATGCTGTTACTGATCCCGAAGAAGGAGCAGAGCGCGATGAAGCGGATCAGCAAGATGTTGTTGACCACCATCGCGCTCACGAAGATCAGCAGGAAGTTCATGTCGTTCAATTGCATGTGGGCACTCCCTACGGGTCTCTAACGGCGGTAGAAGGTCAGCATGATCTTGCGGTGTCCCGCCAGCAGGAAGCCGATCAGCAGGAAGGCTCCCGGGGGCAGCACCATCAGCGTAAAGGGCTGGTAGGCAGCGGGCATGACCGGCGCCCCGAAGAGGGTGCCGTTGCCAATGAGCTCGCGGCTGGCGCCGATCAGGGTGATGATCAGGGTGAAACCGAGGCCCATGCCGATGCCGTCCATGAGCGAGGCGAGGACGCTGTTTTTGCTTGAGAACGCCTCGGCGCGCCCCATGACGATGCAGTTTACCACGATCAGCGGTACGAAGACCCCGAGGGAGCGGGAAAGGGCCGGGAAGTAGGCCTTGAGCGCGTAGTCCACGATGGTCACGAAGGTCGAGATTACGATAATGAACACGGGAATCCGGACCTGGCTGGGAACGACCTTGCGGATCAGCGAGACCACGACGTTCGAGCCCAGCATGACGAAACTGAAGGCCACGCCCATGCCCAGAGCGTCGCTGGCGCTGGTCGAACAAGCGAGGGCGGCGCAGAGCCCGAGCATGATGACCAGGATCGGATTCTCCCGGATCAGCCCCTTGGTCAATTCCCGCAGCAGGTAGTTGGAAGCATGGCCTGCGCTCATGGTTTCGCTCCCTTGTCCTGCAGGTGGGACGCCAGGGTCGAGGACACGGCCCGGGTCACGGCCCGGGAGGAGATCGTCGCCGCCGTGATGGCGTCAATCTGCCCCCTCTCCGGGCTTTCCTTCCGCAGCGCCAGTTGGCCGAGGCTCTTGTTCTTGAACTGACCGCGGAAACGGTCCGTGCCGATCTTGGCGCCCAGCCCGGGCGTCTCGGTATGGCTGAGCACCTTGAAGCCGGTCAGGGTATCCTCGAGAGTGGTGCCGAACAGCATCACGATCGGGCCGCTGTATCCCGGGGTCTCGGCCTGGAGAACCTGCCCGACCGGTTGCCCCTTGGAGCGGGCTTCCCATACCCGGTTGGGGGTGATCTCCTTGAACTCATCGGCCTCGGTAAAGACCTCACGCAGGGCCGCGTCCTTGGCCTTGCGCTCCCCGTTGGCGATCGGCTCCTGAGTCACCCGGTTCACCACGGCGAGGCTGCCCGCGGAGAAGCCGCAGGCGATAAACAGCACCGCCACCATTTTCACGAAGTCAGGCATGGCCTCTAAACTCCTGTCGGCATGTCATCCGGCACCTTCAGTACCGGCGGCTATGCCTTCCCTTTCCTGGTCCCGAAGATCCGCGGCTGCAGATACTTGTCGATAAGCGGGGTCAAGCAGTTCATGAACAGAATGGAGTAGCACACGCCTTCCGGGAAGCCGCCGTAGGAGCGGATGGTCGCGGTCAAGGCGCCGCAGCCCGCGCCGAAGACGAGTTTACCGGCTCTGCCACTGGGGCTGGTGACCAGGTCCGTGGCCATGAAGAAGGCTCCCAGGATCACGCCGCCGGAGAGCACGGCGGCGAGGGGGTCGCGGCCGAAGCACAGCGAGAGGAGAGTGACGGCACCAATGAAGCTCAGGGGGATGCGCCAGTCGATGATCTTGAGCAGGAAAAGCACGAGCGCGCCGGCGAGCAGCGTCAGCTTGCAGGTTTCTCCCAGCGAGCCTGGCACATGGCCCAGGAAGAGGTCCAGGTAACCGTAGGTTTCGGGGGCGGCGTTCCCGAGGCGCTGCGCCTCCTTGAGCAGCCCGAGTTGGGTGGCGGTGGTCACGGCATCGACCGAGAGGAAGGAGTGTGTGGGCTTGGCCCAAGTGGTCAGGGCGACCGGCCAGGAGGCGAGCAGAATGGCGCGGGCCGCGAGGGCTGGGTTGAAGATGTTGTACCCCAGGCCGCCGAAGAGCTCCTTCACCACGAAAATGGCCAGGACGGCGCCGATGATGACCATCCAGAAGGGCGTGGTCGGCGGCAGCGTAAAGGCGAAGAGTATGCCGCTGACCGCCGCACTGCCGTCGGAGCAGGTCGGCTCCTTGCCAAAGGCGCGGTTGCAGGCCCATTCCGTGGCCACGCAGGTGACCACCGCGGTGACGATGACCACCAGGCTATGGAGGCCGAAGAGGAAGACCGACGCCACGGCCGTGGGCAGCAGCGCGGCGAAGACGATGCGCATCACCCTGCCGGTGTCGAGCGGCGTCCGCACATGGGGCGAGGCAGACACCACAAAGTTGCCTGGCATGGTCATCCGTTACGCTCCTGAATCGCAAACGCAGCCCGGGCGGCCACGGCCTAGGGCTTCTTGGCTTTGATCAGGCTGGCCTTGGCAAGCTTGACCAGATGCACGATCGGGCGCCGCGAGAAACATACATAGGTACAGGCCCCGCATTCGACGCAGTCGCGCACGTGGTGTGCATCGCACTCGGCGAAGTCCTGGCGCTCGGCGAAATAGGCGATGCGGTTGGGCATCAGGCCCATCGGGCAGAGGTCGACGCAGGAGCCGCACTTGACGCACGGCAGGCTCTTGACCGGTTGTCGCTGTTGCAGGACGACGATCCCGCTGGTGCCCTTGATGACGGGCACGTCCAGGGTGTACTGGGCCAGCCCCATCATGGGCCCGCCCATAATCACCTTGACGGGATACTCGCCAGGCACCATCCCGCCCGCTGCCTCGATGACCTGAGCAAACGACGTGCCGATCCTGACCAGCAGGTTCCGGGGATTCTGCACGCCGTCACCGCTCACGGTGAGAACGCGCTCGATCAGGGGCTTCCCCTTCGCCACGGCCTCGTAGACCGCCACGGCCGTGCCGACATTCTGCACCACCACCCCGATCTGGAAGGGCAGACCGCCGCTGGGAACTTCCTTCCCCGTGACCGCCTTGATGAGCTGTTTCTCGGCGCCCTGTGGGTACTTCACCTCGAGCGGCACGATCTCGACCGTGGCGCCCTGCCAGAGGGCGGCGTTCGCCGCGTGGCCTTGCATGATGGCGATGGCATCGGGCTTGTTCTTCTCAATGCCGAAGCAGACCCGGCGGCTGCCTAGGGCCCGCAGGAGGATTCTCGTTCCCTCGACCAGCTCCTGGGACCGTTCCAGCATCAGGCGGTGATCGGCCGTCAGGTAAGGTTCGCACTCGACCCCGTTGAGGATGAGGGTGTCGATCTTCGTCGGCGGCGCCGGGGAGAGTTTCACGTGGGTCGGGAAGGCGGCGCCGCCGAGCCCCACGACGCCGGCGGCACGGATCGCTTCAAGCAGCTCTTTGGCTGAGAGGGCCGACCCGTCGTTCCGCCGCTCCCAAGCCAGCGCGGTCGGCGGCGTCTGGTTCTCGATCACCACGGCGCGCACCGGCATGGACGAGGCCGGGTGCGGGTGGTCTTCAATGGCCACCACGGTGCCGGAGATCGAGGCATGAACAGGCGCCGAAACGAAGCCCTTCGCCGCACCGACGAGCTGCCCTTCCTGCACTGCATCGCCCACCTTCACCACCGGCTCGCAAGGGACGCCAAGGTGCTGCGTCAGGGGGAGCACCACCCGCGAGGGAAGTGGCATGACCTCAATGGGCCTATCCTTGGTTGCCGCCTTCTGGTCGGGAGGATGTATCCCACCCTTGAACGTGCGCAGAAATCCCATGCTCGACTCCGGGGGTCGGAAACGCAGGCATCCGTGACTTGCGCGCACCCTAGCCTCGGGCGGATGGCATGCAAGGCAGCAGGGACCACGCGCAGGGCGGTTTCGAGAAAACCGGCAGCCGCACGATTCGTGCCGGGAAAGGTAGCGGCGGGTCTCCAGACCTGCCGCTGGGGACAGCTCTGGAGAGCTGCCCCTACCCCAGAATACAACAGCCCTGCCTCGTCCCAGGGCGGTTTCAAGAAAGTGGCCATCGCGACCTGCCGCCATGGCGCCACAGCGGGCTGCGGAGCTCTGCGGCAATCACTTTCTTGAAACAGTGCTCGACGGAGTTTCGCGCGGCGGCCATCGGCGCGCTCAGTCGCGCTTCCAGGCCAAGGCGCCGGTGGGGCAGAGGGCCACGCAGGTGGCGGCGGTGGTGGTGAGGGCGGCGGCCAGGGTTTCCCCGAGCGGCACGCCGACGCGGACGTTGATGCCGCGCCAGAGGAAAGTGGTGCCGAAGCGCTCGCCGCCGCGGGCGGCGGCCTGGATGCAGAGGCCGCAGTCGATGCACTTGCCGGGTTCGTAGATCACCTCGGCATGGGTTGTCTCCTGGACGATGTCACGCCGGGTGTTGTGCCAGCGGTTTGGCACGGCCCCACACTGGCTGGCGACGCGGCGGAGTCCGCAGGTGCGGGCGGCGCGGCAATCGCAGTGGAGACAGCGGGCGGCTTCCACGCTGGCCAGGGCGTCGGAAAGGGGGGCGCTGCCTGTCGTGGCCAGGCGCGCCGCCGGGTTGCCGGCGGCGAGGAAGCGCGCCAGCTCGCCTGGGCGCAGATGCCCCAGGCTGACGTTCACCGGCTCGGGTCGGGTCGTCGCAGCGCCGTGCAACCAGTGATCAAGGCTCAGCGCTGCGGCTTTGCCCTGGGCCACGGCGCGTACTGCCATGTGTTTGATCTCACGCACCACGCCGCCCGCGGCGAAGACCCCGGCCACGGAGGTCATGGCTGTGCCGCGCTCGACCTGCACCCCGGCGGCGGTCATAGCCAGCCCGAGACGCGCGACGTCGGAAGCCGCGCCCACGGCCAGCAGCAGCGCGGCCGACTGACCGCGCCAGTGCTCCAGATCGGCGCTCGAACCGAGGTGTACGCCCAGGCGGAACTCGACGCCTAAGGCCACGATTGCCGCCACGTCAGCCGCCACGACGGTCGCGGGCAGGCGGTCCCCGCCCACGCCGAAACGGAGCCTGCCGCCCGGCTCCGAGCGCTCATCGATAACGGTGCAGCGGTAGCCTCGCCGGGCGAGCCAGGCCGCCGCCGCCAGCCCGGCTGGTCCGGCGCCCACGATGGTCACGGGCGGGCCGAGCCGAGGCGGTGGGCTCGCAGGGGCTGGCGGCGAACCGGCTTGCCGTTGGCGCCAGGCCGCGCTGCGATGCAGGTCACGAATGGCGACGGCGGCGTCGTGCTGTGCCCGTCGGCACGCCTTTTCGCACGGGGCCGGACAGACCAGGCCGAGTGTTTCGGGAAGCACCAGCGCTTCCTGCGCCAGCGCCTGAGCCGCCGTCCAGTCGCCACGCTCGATGGCGCGCAGCAGCAGCGGGATGTCCAGATGTGCCGGGCAGGTCAGGCGACAGGGCCCCTCGCAGTCGCCGGTATGCTCGCTGAGCAGCAGTTCCAGCACCTCGCGACGGAAGCGTTGCACCTCCTCGTCGCCGGTGGTCACCTCCATGCCTTCCTCGGCTGGGGTGGCGCAGGCTGGCAAGAGGCGGGAGCGGCCGGCGACCTTGACGGCGCAGGCCATGCAGGAGGTGCTGCAATCGTATCCATCACGCCAGCATAGGGTTGGGATAGTCACTCCAACTCGGCTCGCCGCCGTCAGCAGAGTGGCGCCGGGGGCGACCTCGATTTCCTGCCCGTCCACGCGCAGCTTCGGCATGATCACTTCACCTCCACCGCGTCCACCGGGCAGGTGGCTCGGCAGGCATTGCAGCGCACGCAGAGATCCTGGTTGATAACCTGTCGCTCGAAGGGCCGGGGGGTGATCGCGCCCACCGGGCAGCCCTGCGCACAGCGGGTGCAGCCGATGCAGCGGGCCGTGATGGCATAGCGGATCAGCGCCGTGCAGCGCGCCGCCGGACAGACGCCGGCCAGGTGCGCCTCGTACTCCTGGCGGAAGTGCCGGATGGTCGAGAGCACGGGGTTCGGCGCCGTCTGCCCCAGGCCGCAGAGGCTAAGTCGTTTGACGGTCCAGGCCAGCGCCTCGAGCGCTTCCACGTCGCCGGGCTTGCCCTTGCCGGCGCAGAGCTTCTCAAGCAGGTCGAGCATGCGGCGCGTGCCGACGCGGCAGGGCGCACAGCGGCCACAGGACTGGGCCTGGGTGAAGTGCAGGAAGTAGCGTGCGATCTCGACCATGCAGTCGGACTCATCCAGCACGACCACGCCGCCGGAGCCCATGATGGCCCCCACCGAGTTCAGCGCCTCGTAATCGATCGGGGTGTCGGCCAGGGCGGCCGGCACACAGCCGCCCGACGGCCCGCCAATCTGCACGGCCTTGAAGGCCTTGCCCCCGGCGACGCCCCCGCCGATGCCCTCCACCACGGCCCGGATGGAGATGCCCATGGGCACCTCGATCAGTCCCCCGCGCGCCGTCTTGCCGGCCAGTGCGAACACCTTGGTGCCCTTGCTGCCCGCGGTGCCGAGGGCGGCAAAGGCGGCCGCGCCGTGTCGCAGTATCCAGGGCACGTTGGCCAAGGTTTCGACGTTGTTGACCAGGGTTGGCTTGCCGTCGAGCCCGGCTTCGGCGGGATAGGGCGGCCGCAGGCGCGGCATGCCCCGCCGCCCCTCGATGCTGGCCAACAAGGCGGTCTCCTCGCCGCAGACGAAGGCGCCGGCCCCCTCGACAAGGCGCAGGTGCAGCCCCCAGCCGCGGCCCAGGATGTCTTCCCCCAAGAGCCCTTCCTCAGCCAGGCGTGCCAGCGCGGCCCGCACGCGCTGCAGGGCCAGCGGGTATTCGGTACGGATGTAAAGCACCCCTTCGCGCGCCCCAATCGCCCAGGCTGCGATGGCCGCTCCCTCGAGAGTCCGGAATGGGTAGCTCTCGAGCAGCATGCGGTCCATGAACGCCCCGGGATCCCCTTCGTCGCCGTTACAGACGAGGAACTTGATCTCGCCCGGCGCGGCGCGGACCTGCTGCCACTTGCGCCCGCTCGGGTAGCCCGCCCCGCCGCGCCCGCGCAGGCCGCTGGCCGTGAGCTCGGCGATCACCTGCGTCGGATCACCCCCTTGCACGCAGCGCCGGTAGGCCTCGAAGCCGCCACCGCGGACATAGCCGGCAAAGTCCAGCGGATCGAGTTCACCGCAGGCCTCGGTGGCGATGTGGACCTGCGGTCGGAGGAATTCCGCCAGCACCGACGGCTGGTCGCGGACGCCGACCGGGTGCCGGTCCAGCGCGCCGTCGGCCTCGTCTCCACGGTACAGCCGGTCGAGTCCGGCCGTGAGCCCGGCGCGCAACCTTCGCCAGGCGCCCTGCGGCCGGAAGTGCCGCCGGATGATGCGCCCGGCCTGCTCCGGTTCGACGTTGGTGTAGGTATGGCGCTGTCCGTCCGCCAGCAGGACCTCGACCAGGGGCGTTTGGCTGCAACTGCCGACGCACCCCACCTGCCGCAGTCGCACGGGTTGCCCGGTTGTGGCCAGGGCCTCCTCCACGGCGGCCAGCACCCGGGCGCTGCCGCGAGCTTGGCAGCATGATCCCAAGCCCAGACGGACCTCGCCCGCCGCCGCGCCGTCGAGTCGCGGTTCGCGCCGGGGCGGCGGGATGACGGTGCTCTGCCGCGCCAGGAAGTCGTCCAGCACCCTGCCGACGTCCGCGGGACGCACGTGGCCGTAGATCGTCTGTTCGATTTGCACCACCGGCGCCAGCGTGCAACACCCCAGGCAGGAGACGGTGCCGAGGGTGAATTGCCGGGCCGCGTCCGTGTCCTCCCCCTCGGCCAGGGACAGGCGCCGCCGGAAAGCGGCCAGGACAAGGTCGGCGCCCTTGACGTGGCAGGCCGTGCCCACGCACACCCCGATGGTGTACTGTCCGGCCGGCCGGTGCCGGAACAGGTCGTAGAAAGTCGCTACGCCGCTGATCGCCGCCGGGGTGATCTCGGTCAGTTCGCATACCCGCCGCAGTGCCGCCGGGGGCAGGTAACGGTAATGCTCCTGGAGGGCTCGCAGGATGGGGATGACCGCTTCGGCCGCCCGGCCCGCCTGCGCCACGATGCGCTCCACCGAGCTGAGATCGACAGACGCTGCCCCGGTGGGGTCGGGAACCGGGGTCGGACCTCTGTCAGGG
The DNA here is from genome assembly GCA_903834675.1 of uncultured Victivallales bacterium. The sequence goes on from CAILKC010000832.1 coordinate 11,271, forward strand.
CTGTCGTCGGCACGGACCTGCACGGCGTCTGCTCCGGCTATCGGGCTTCGCGGCGCGCATAACCTAAGGCCCGGCATAGGCCCATGCCAGTCAGTTCCGGGTCCCGGGTTCAGGGTTCAGGAAACGGCGAGACGGCGAGACGGCGAGACGGGGAAACGGCGACTGGAGGAGACGGACAGGGAGACTGGCGGAGAGGAAAACAGGGTTCCGGGTTCAGGAAACGGCGAGACGGCGAGACGGCGAGACGGGGAAACGGCGACTGGAGGAGACGGAC
>CAILKC010000833.1 GCA_903834675.1 uncultured Victivallales bacterium
CCCCGTAAAGGTCACGTCAATCGGCGACGGAGCACCCCGCAGGTCGCCTTCCCAGCGCAGGAAGTGGGCACCGACGACGGGCGTGGAGCGAATAACCAGCGTCCCCTCGTCATACCAGCCTGCTCCGGCATACGTCTGCGTGCCGGTCACACTAATTGAGCCAAGGACTGCCGGCCGGATACGCATGCCGAGGAAATGTTGCCGCACGCCCGTCCAGAGGAACTATCGAGAGAGATCGAAACCTCCTCGACCTCTGTGTCAAACTGGGCCGCATCCAGCGGCAGGGACCGCGCCAGCCCGACACCGGGATCGGTGTCAATGAAGAACTCGCCGCCGGTTACCACCGGTTCAGGATCCGCCACCTCCTCACTGTCTGTGAAAGAGTCGAAGTGCGTCCATCGGGTCGCGCCCCAAGTACCGTCATGCCGCTTGAACCGGATCCCAAGCCGATGCGCACCGTCCGCCAAGTTCGCCGATAGCCGCAATGTGGCCTCGTAGTCGTTGAGGTCCGAGAACACCCGGTCATCAACGGATAGGATGGGGGTGCCGCTTCCCGCCGCCGGCTCGGTGTCCAGAAAATACTCGGCCGCGACGATCTTGAACGGCTCAATGGATGGCCCGGTTACCGTGAGGGAGAAGAACTCGGTCGTGGTCGTTCGCCCATCGCTCGCCTGAATGCCGACGCTGACGGTGTTCATCTGCTCCACCGGATTGATGACAAGCGTTGCCTGGCCGCCCGTCCCCGGAATCAGCTCGACATTCGGCACGCGGTACAACATGCCCCACGTAATTGAATCTGCGGGGTTGGCGTCCGTCGCCTGTAAGCTGTAAACCTGGCCCTGGGCATACTGCTGCATCGTCAGGTTGCCGGGCATCCCGCTGATCACGGGCGCATGTACCAGCTTGGCCACCCGCACCGGAACGCTGGCCGTGGTGGAAGTGGTGCCGTCGAACGCCGCCAGTTCAAGCGCGCCGCTGACAGCCTGGCTTGTGTCCACCGCAACCTCAATCTGCCGCGTCCCCACAGGATACCAGGTGAACCAGCCGGCAACATTGGTGACCCGCAACGTCAGCGCCTGCATGACATCCGCATCGCTGACCGTGTAGTGCAGGTAATGAGTGCCCGATCCAACTTCGAAATCCTGGCTCCCCGTATCCCCCGTAATCTGAGGTGCCTGGTTTGCCACGGTAACCGCGATGGTCCGCTGCACCTGCGCCACGCCGTCCGACATCGTCAGTGTGAACACTTGGCCCGCCGCAGCCACGGTCGGGGAGAGGGTCAGCACCGCTGACCGCGGGGTCGTGGCCGCAACCGTCAGCCAGTAAACGGACGGGGACAGGCTCCACGTCAGCGTCTGCTCCACATCTGGATCGGTCGCCGTGAGGAGAGTGTTCTGCACCGGATCACCGAGAGCCGCAGTGAGTGTCGTTGGCGCTATCACCAGTTCCGGTGCCGTGTTGGCATCCTGAACATTGATCGTGCGGTCAACGCTCGCGATGCCGTCCGACAGGCGCAGCACCACATTGGCGTTCATTACCGAGCCCTGCCGCTGGATCCGCACCACCACCTCGCTTTGGGCGTTCCACGGTATCGAGACCCAGGCCGGGCTTCCAACAAGACTCCAGGAAAGGGTCTGGCAGCCATCATCGTCTCGGCCGCGCACCGTCACGTCCACGTAATCCTTGTTCCGCTCCATGATCACGGTTTGCGGCGCATCCAGAATCTCCGGCGCTTCGTTGCGCACCGACACATGCACGGTCCGCGTGGCACTGCCGGCTCCAGCCTGCGCCCGGATTACGATGTCGGCCTCCCTCGCCGCGGTCGCCGACACGGTCAGCTTCGCCCGTTCGCTGTCCAGCGCCGCAATCGTGGCCCAGCTCGGATTCCCTTCCACCGACCATGTGATGGAGCCGCTCACACTACCCACTTTTCGGGCCGCAATGAAGAACTCTCTCTGCGGGCAGTTCTGCGACAGTATGATCGTTCCCGGCATCTCCCGCAGTTCCAGCCCGCCGGTCACGGTCTCGATGGCAAAACTCATGGTGGAGGTGAGGATGCCATCGGACACTTGGACGGTAACGCTGGACGCTTCCGGACTCGCCGGTGGCGTCACCGTCAGTTCCGCGTGTCCGCCTGTCTTGTCGGTGAGCGTTGCCCAGGCCGGAGCCCCCGTCAGTTGCCAGGCCCACGCCGCCGCGCCGGGATTGAGCGCCCGCGCCGTCAGGGAAATGCGTGAGGCTGCGCCCCCGGCGGCAACCACAACGTCCTCCTGCTGCCTCTCGAAACAGGGCGCCATCTCCTCGATGACAGGACGGAACCCTATGAACGCCGTGCTCTCTTCTTTGCCTGCGTAATCTCCACGGTACGAGAAAGGCAGGTGCAACTCGTGCATGTTCCAGGCGCCGCCGCGCAAAACCGCCAGTCCCGTCATTCCGGTGGCCGGCGGACTAATAGTCCACTCCTGCACATTGCCGGAGGCATCGTAAATCCCTGGCGAAAAGCTCCAGTCGTAGAACACTTCCAAGCCCATGCGCCCCACGGGCAACAAGCCCTGTTCCGTGCGCAGATAGTTGGAAGCGTCGGGTGCGGGCTCGCCCGTGCTCAGCCTCCGCCGGTCGGGATAGACGTAAACATTGTCCAAGCCCCACGACTGCGCGGACGCGGCCTGTAAATCCCCACTGTCGTGAAACGCGAGGGTCACCGTGTCCGTGGCGGCATAGAACGTAATCTTCTGCCTCCGGTACACCCGGTCATTGTCGCTGTTATAGCCAATGTTTCGCGTTTCCGTCGCCGCCAGATCCACCAGCGGCGCCACGTCCCAATACCGCCAGCCGTTTACGTCCACCTGCATGCGGTCGCTTGTGCGCCAGGCGTCAATGAGGTACATATCGAACTGCACCGTGTAGTAGTGCCCCCGGATCACCGTCAGTGTCAGGGTCTGGGTCTCTTTGTTGAACTTCCCCGAATACGCCGTCATGTCCGCCGGGTAGATGTTGTCCGTTCTCGACGCCGACCATTCGGTGCCGCTACCCTCTTCAAAGTTGGCGGAATAGAACGCATACCGCTCCGGCGCAGCATCCCCGCGGGTCATCGCGTTTTCCCACTCCCACTCGTCCGGCAACCGCAGCCGCATATCTGGATGCGCCGCGGCCTGCCATTGGCACCAGGCATTGGCCCCGTACCAGGTCACAAAGGCTGCAGGCAGCCATTCCATTCCCTCCTTGACGATGTACGTCCCGAACGCATATTGAATGTCGGCATCCGCGCCCAACCTGTAAAACAGCTTGCCGCTGTGCCAGTCCACATGGTTCCCCTGTACCGAACTACCGCTGAGCGTGATGTATCCTTGGGCCGACGCCCAATTCAGAAACTCGGTAAACTCGGCGTTGGTGACTTCTGTGCCCTTGATCAGGCAAGCCTTGGTCGGCGCGGTATACCCGGGATACGAACTGTTCACACTCGTCATGGGTGGGGTGGCCGCAACCGGGACATAGCCCGTCACGCGGTACGGCATCGCCGCGTAAACCACCGCCGGCCGGAAACCGATGGTTTTGTCGCCGAAGTTCTCATCTTTGTACACTTGGCGCCCCGAGGTCGCCATGTAGGGATCAGCGGGCTGGTTCCAGGAGCCGCCACGCACAACACGGAAATTACTCCCCAAGCTCAACGGCGAACTCGTCCATTCCCAGACGTTGCCGGCCATGTCCTGCAATCCAAAGTACGTCGGGAATAGCCCCGCCGGCGCCGTGCCGTTGTAGATGTCAATCCCGCCCGTGCCATAATAATTGGCCTTGTCATGGGTTGCCCCGCCAAACTTCGGCCCCCATGGGTAATAATTGCCCGCGATCGTGCTGTCGCCGCCCGACGCCGCATACTCCCACAGCCACTCGTCCGGTAGGTCCACCGGTTGCCCCGTGCATTCCGCCAGCCAGCGGCAATACGCCTTCGCCCCGTACCAGGTCACCTCCACCACCGGGTGAGAGCCCAAGCCTGCCTTCGGCTGGTACTGGCCGTTGACCAGCGCAATGTTGCA
>CAILKC010000834.1 GCA_903834675.1 uncultured Victivallales bacterium
CCGTCGGGGCGCAGCTTGACGCGGTGCATCTGCGCGCCGCTCTGGCGGAAGCCTTCGGGCTCGCCGGCGATCTGAACCGCTACCTGGCCGTGCAAGCCCCGTGGGCGAAGGTGCAACCCGACCGGGAGGCGGCCGCCACAACTCTCTGGACCGCGCTTCAGGGGATAGCCACGATTAACACGTTGCTCGCACCCTTCCTGCCGCACGCGGCGGAGCGCTTGAACGGCTACCTGGGGCAAGCTGGCCCGATCTTCGGGGAAAGCGCGACGACGGCGGTGGACGACGCGCTGGGTCGGCACACGATCCGGCGCTACCAGGCCGGGGAGGCCAGCGGCCGCTGGGCACCGGCAGCGGTTCCCGCCGGGCGCCAACTGCGGCCGTTCGAGCACCTGTTTGCCAAGCTCCCACCGGATACTGCCGAGGTCGAGCGACAGCGCCGCGGCAGCGCGCAGCACGAGGTCAGGTCGCCAGCGGCACCCAGGTGACGATACCCAGGTGGTAGACCCGACGCTTACGCCCGGTGGGTCCGCCGGGCGCCTCTGATTCTGTCCGAGTCTGCTACCGCGCACCCTCGGTCACGACGCCGGGCTCAGCGCCGGGTGTGACCGAAGACGTCGTTGCCGTTGCCGCGCAGGCCGCTGAAGGGTATCGAGGCCACGTGGCCATCGATGAACAGCAGGTTGTCGATTCCGTTGTGACGCCTGGAAAGCGCCCAGTCCAGCGAGGCAGGTACCCCCGGCGCCCAAGCCGGATAGGTGCAGAACGGGCAGTGGCAGTAGCTGTAACCCGCCGAGCTGTCGACGTTGACGGCCTCCCCCACCGACAGCACTTCCGCGGGCCGCGTAACCTGGGTCAGGGTCACCGGCAGCGAACCCCAGTTACAGTCCACCAGGATGTGAGCCAGATTGCCGGCGTAACCCCCCGAACTGAGGGCCGTGGCCGGGGTCGGACAGGACGGACAAAGCGCCACCTTGGCGTCGTTGATGTACTTGGTTTCCCAGAGCTTGTCGATCCAGTTGACAAAATTGCTGGCCACGTTGGAGTCCCGGCGCTGCGACCCCGGAACCAGCATCTCCAGGTTGTCGTCAGCGTACATGGCGACGGCCAGGCCAAGCTGCTTCAGGTTCGAGGCGCAGTTGATGCCGCGCGCCTTCTCGCGGGCCTTGGCCAGCGCCGGCAACAGCATGGCCGCCAGGATGGCGATGATGGCAATCACCACCAGCAACTCAATGAGGGTGAAAGACTGAGCCCTGAGCCTGCCAAAGGCTCGGCTGAAGGTGGAAGGACGGGCGGATGAACGACATGCCATAACACAACACCTCTTTCTGCCTGGCCTGCTGCTTGCCTTTGACCGAGGAGCGCACCGGCCACGCCCAAAGTTCACGGTTGCGCTCGGAACCCAGCCCTGGCCAGAACCGACGCTGAGCCCACCGCGGCGCTAAGAGTACAACGCCAAGTCGGTGCGTCCAGTAGAACCCGGCGCTAAAACAAACCGCCCTGGCCGTGGGCCAGGGCGCAAGTCAGCTCCGTAGGTGGTGACGACTCAGAAGCTGTGACGAAATCGGGGTCGGAATCGGTATCAGGATCGTGCCTGGCTGAACCACGTGAAGTGGCTTGCGGACGGCATCTCTAGTCCGCCGGGCGCCAGGCGGGCGCCAGGCGTGGAGCCGCGGTCGGCCCGACCGTCCCCCAGCAGCGCCGACCGGAGACGGCGGAAGTCCTGCCCTCAGGCATGACGGCCCGCCGACCTCCACGCCCTGCGGGCGGAAGA
>CAILKC010000835.1 GCA_903834675.1 uncultured Victivallales bacterium
GCAGGCCTCGCCGGTGCGTTTGGCGCGGGCTTCGACCAGGTCGCAGACGCCCACGAGGCGAGTGCCGGGGGTTTCGGTGATCAACTTGGCGCGGCTGTGTCCCATGCCCAGGCCGATGACGGCGAAACGGACGGGGTCCGCAGCCCAGGGCCGTTGGACGGCGGTGGTGGCTCTCGGACCAGGCAGACCGCCGGGGGCGGCCGAGGGCCAGGCAGTCCGCAGCACCTCGACGACGCGGCGGCTCATCTCGGCGGGGGTGGCTTTGGGGTCGGGGTTATGTGTTTCGACGCTGACCGGGCCGCGCAGGCCGGCCTGATCGCAGATCTGCAACACCTCATCGTAGGGGATGGTGAAGGGCGCCAGGCCGGGCACGCACCCGGTCGCCTTGACGTGTATGAGGCGGCTGTGGGAGGCCAGGCGGCGGATGAAGGCGCCCCGGTCGGCCTCGCGCTCGGGGCAGTTCCAGGTGTTGCAGACATCCCAGGCCAGGCCCCAGGAGGGGACGTCCAGCAGGCCGAGCATGGCGATGACTTCGTCGTGGCTGACGCCACAGTTTTCGAAGGCCAGCACCAGCCCGGCTTCCCGTGCCCGTTCAGCCAGCGGCATGAAGCGGTCGAGGACTTTCTGTTGCTCGTCGGGCCGGACGGCCAGTGCGCCGGCGAGATCGCGCTCCGGCTGCCAATAGAAGAACGAGCGCACCAGGGTGCAGTCCAACGCCTTGGCGGCGCGGATGATGCCCTCGAGTTTGGCAGCCTCGGCACGGCAGCGCTCGGCATCGGGCAGGTGGACCTTGGCCAGGGAGGACTCGATGCAGCCCACCCGCATGCCATGCGCATCCAGGAGTTGGCGCAGCTCGCGCAACTTGGGGTCGGTCAGCGCCTCGATGGCGCGGTTGAAGACGCGGCCGCGCAGGTCGACGGTGTCGATGCCCCACTCACGCAGCACGGGCACCGCCTGGGTCACATCCTGGCCCAATTCATCGGTGAAGACGGACAGTTTCATCGGGGTCTCCTTACGCTCCGGCGATGCGGGGCATGCGCAGTGATTCGCTCTGCAGGCAGGCTTGCATGAACTGGTGGAGCAGGTCAGCCTTGACGCTGGCGGCGCCTGATTCGTGCCACAGGTTACGGACTTCGCCAGGGTCTTCCAGCAGGTCGAAGAGCTCGCCGTCGGCGCCGTCGCGGTAGACCGTGATCTTGTGGCGCGCGTTGACGTAGGTCCGCAGATGGAAGTGGCGCGTGCCGTGGTGGTTCTCGGTGATTGACCAGGTGCGGACCGGTTCGCCGGCAGTCCAGTTGGGGAGCTGGTCGAGGCCGGTCATGTGGAACGGGACCTCGCCTCCGGCGGCGGCGATGAAGGTGGGGGCGAGGTCGACGGAGTTCTGCAGGGACTGGCAGACCCGGTCGGCGGCGATGCGTCCCGGCCAGCGCACGATAAAGGGGACCCGCAGGAGGTCTTCGTAGTGGTGGATGGCCTTGGCGATGAGGCCATGCTGGCCGAGGAAGTGGCCGTGGTCGGTGGTGAAGACGACGAGGGTATTGTCGGCGATGCCGAGGCGGTCGAGGGTGTCGAGGATGCGCCCGATCTCC
>CAILKC010000836.1 GCA_903834675.1 uncultured Victivallales bacterium
CCGGGCCGCCTGCGCCAGATCCTCAACAACCTGGCGGGTAACGCCGTCAAGTTCACCTCTGCCGGCGAGGTGGCGATCCGCGCCTCCCTGATAGAAGAGGCAGGGAGCGACGTTCTCCTGCGCTTCGCGGTGCGCGATACGGGTATCGGCATCCCGGCCGACAAGCTCGGGCTGATCTTCGGCAAGTTCACCCAGGTGGATGCCTCGATCACTCGGCAGTACGGCGGCAGCGGCCTCGGCCTGGCGATCTCCAAACAACTGGCCGAACTGATGGGCGGCCAGATCGGGGTGGAGAGTGTCGAGGGCCAGGGCTCCGAGTTCTGGTTCACCGTGCGCCTCAGTCGGCAGGCCGGGGAAGCCCCGGCGGCAGACCGTCCCGCCGCGGACCTGCGGGGCGTACGCACCCTGCTCGTTGACGATAGCGCCACCGCTCGCGAGCTCCTGACCCCGCGCCTGGCCGCCTGGGGACTGCGCCCAGTCGCCGTACCCGACGGCCCCAGCGCGCTCCAGGCGCTCACCCAGGCGCTGGCGCAGCACGACCCCTTCCGCCTGGCGCTGATCGACCAGCAGATGCCGGGGATGGACGGCGAGACCCTGGGCCGAGCCATCCGGGCCGACCCGCGCTTGGCCGACACCCGGAGGGTGCTGCTGACCTCCCTGGGCCTGCACGGCGACACCCGCCGCTTCCAGGAGCTCGGCTTCGCCGCCTCTGCCACCAAACCCATCCGGCACGAGGACCTGCGCTCCATGCTCTCCCTGGCGCTACAGGAGCGACACCAGCCGTCGCCCGCGCCCATGGTCACGCGGCACACGGCCCCAAAGACCGTGAACCGCTTCGCCGGCCGTCAAGCACGGATCCTGGTGGCGGAGGATAACATCGTCAACCAACTCGTGGTCCTCGGCATGCTGAAGAAGATGGGGCTGTCCGCGGACGCGGTTGCCAACGGCGCCGAAGCGCTCAAGGCCTTGGAATCCGTGCCCTATGCCCTGGTGTTGATGGACATCCAGATGCCTGAAATGGACGGGATCGAGGCCACCCGCCGACTCCGCCAGCCCGAGTCCGCCGTCCTCAATCCCCGCATCCCCGTCATTGCCCTGACCGCCAACGCCATGCAGGGCGACCGTGAGCACTACCTCGCGGCGGGCATGAATGACCATATCGCCAAACCCGTGTCACCGCAGGCGTTGGCTGAAGCCCTGGAGCGCTGGCTGCCGCCGAAGGCTGCTGCCCCCCATCCCCCCCCCCCCCCAATACCCCCCCCTCGATCCCGCGCCGGAAGCGCCCGTGCCGGGGTTCGCTCAGGCGAGCTTGGTTGCCCGTAGGCTGAGCGCCGAGGCCACCGCAAGCGAGCTTCTGGCCCCCAGAGAACGCCGAGAGCACAGAGAGTAACACACTGGCGAAGAGTAAGTTATGTGTATATAGCCCATCCTGTTTTTGCCACCCTCTGTGACCTCTGTGTCCTCTGTGGTGCAAACGTCGAGTGTAGTAGAATCGAATGGCCCTGAGCGGTGAGGTTTCCGCGGCGGGTCCAAGGGATCAAGGGGGTGGCTATGCCGAGCCGTACTGACCGCCCCAGTTCAGCGGCAGAACTGCGCCAACGGGCCGAAGAGATGGTACCGAAGGACGCCGCGTCACCCTTGGACGCGATGCCGCCCGCGGATATGCGGCGGGCGCTCCACGAGCTGCGCGTGCATCAGATCGAGCTGGAGATGCAGAATGAGGAGCTGCGCCGGGCGCAGGTGGATCTCGAAGCCGCACGGGCGCGCTACTTCGATCTCTACGATCTGGCCCCGGTGGGCTATGTCACCGTTAGCGAGACGGGGCTGATCCAGCAGGCCAACCTCACCGCCATGAATATGCTCGGCGTGACTCGTAGCACGCTGCTCAACCGGCCACTCTCCCACTTCGTCCTCAAGAATGACCAATATCTCTACTACCAGCAGCGTAAACAGCTGCTTGCGAGCGCCGAGGCGCAGAACTTTGAATTGCGCCTGCTGAAGCCGGACGGCACGATCCTCCGGATGCATCTGATGGCCACGGTCGCGCCGAACGCCGAGGGGGTGAAGCTCAGCTACATCGTGCTCACCGACATCACCCAGCGCAAGCGCGCGGAGGAGGCGTTAAGGGAGAGCGGGGCCAGCGTGCATGCATTCTTTGCCAATCCCCAATTCATGCAAGGCATTGTCGAAGTGGTCGATGGTGACATCCTGCACGTCCACGACAATGTCACCGCTGCGCAGTTTTTCGGCCGGACCGTGGAGGAGATGCACCAGGCGCGGGCCAGCGAAATGGGATTTGCGCCCGAGACGGTGCGCGGGTGGATTGCCCACTATGAGGAAAGCCAGCGGACTAACCTCCCCGTGGATTTCGAGTATTGCCATGGCGAGAGCCAGAACGTTCGGCATCTCCGCGTGGTCGTGACCCATCTTGGCAAAGGCTCGTTCGGACCGAGATTCACCTATGCCGTCGAGGACGACAGCCATCGCTGGCAGGCAAAGATGGAGCTGAAGGACAGTCAAGTCCGGTTTGCCGATTTGGCCAAGCAGAGTCGTACCGTCGTCTGGGACGTGGATGCCCAGGGGCTCTACACCCATGTCAGCTCCGTCGCCGAGGCGGCCTGGGGCTACCACCCAGAGGAGTTGGTGGGTCGGCTGCACTTCTACGACCTGCATCCAGAAGCGGGGCGCGAGGAGTTCAAACAGGCCGCCTTTGCGATCTTCGCGCGCCGCGAATCCGTCGC
>CAILKC010000837.1 GCA_903834675.1 uncultured Victivallales bacterium
GCGCAGCGCCCATCCGGTGACCTTGGCCGAGGTCGATGGCCGCGCCCTGCCCGCTCGCCTGCGCGACGGCCTGGCGCGCTTGCTGACGCCGTACCTGTGACCTCAGGGAGTGCCCGTCGTCCCCAGCGGCTTCAGGTCCGGCCCCCAGGGCTCGCTGACGGTCAGGCGGTCTCCCAGCAGGTGCATGAGGTCGGGCAGATCGAAGCTCTTCAGCACGCCGCGCAGGAAACTCGCCGCCGGCCAGGCCACCAGCGGGGCGCGGGTCCAGTCCCGATAGCAGCTCGGGCCATTGCGCAAGGCCACGGCCGTCACCGCCGGATGCAGGGCTCCGGCAAAGAGGGCCAGCAGCGCGCCCTGCCCTCGCCCGTAGAGACGGATGTCCTTGGCCCCGGAGGCGCAGAGCAACTCCATGACCCGCAGCAGGTCGAACCCGCGCCGGCCGAGATAGCTCTCGCCGAAGAGGATGCCGTGACCGTGCATCATGTAGTCCATGCCGTAGGGCTGAAAGAAGCCAGCGGCACCGGACGGCTCGGGCAGGGACTCGCCCAGGCCGCGCACATCGAGCGCGTAGAGCGCGCCATCAGGGTTGATGGCTTGCGTCCAAGCGTCACCCGCCAGGTCGTCCTCGCTGGAGACGTGCGGCAGGCAGAGGTGAACCGTCTCCTCGACATCCAGCGTCTGGGCCCAGCCCGGGTTGACCAGCCGCTTCTTCAGGATGGCCAGGATGTCCCCATCCGTCTCCACGGCATAGCGCGCACAGGTCTTGCCGGCGATCGGAATGGCCCGCAGGACCCGGTAATGCGGCACCCCGGCGCTCTGGCGCTTCCAGCGCGGCAGGCTCAGCAGAGACTCGAGGCGGCGGCGCAGGGCGACGGCGCCCAGCGGCTTGCGGACCGCTTCCAGACGCGCCGCCCGTTCATCCAGCAGCGCAAAGACGGGACGCGAGCCGTAACGCACCGTGTTGCCCGCCGGGGTCGCCTCCAGGAGTTTGGGCTCGACGGGAGTGACCTTCTCCAGATCCGCCGCGGGCGACAGTCCGGCATGCTTGCAGAAAAAACGCACCATGGCGATCTGGTTGTGCTCGCTGTAGCCGTGTGTCGTCGGTCCGATGAACAGCTCCAGGTTCTCTGGCCGCTCGAGAAGCTTGTACAAGCGGCGCAGGTCGTCGAAGGCTTCCCGCAGGCCGCGGCGGTCAAAGAAGTCGTACTGTTGTCCCAGCAGCAGGAGCGGCTTGGGCGCCCGGGGAACCATCAGGTCAGCCATCTCCAGACCGGCGCCGATCACCCCGGGCGGGTACTGCTCGCAGTCGGCTGGCAGCTCGTTCTCGAGGTTGTGCAGGAAGGTGGTGACAAAGCAGCTCGGCGCGGCCATGGTGAAGCGGCCATCGACCGCCCACAGCCACTCGCTCATGGTACCGCCGCCGGAGTTGCCCGTCAGGCCCACGACGCGCGGATCGACGTCCGGCCGCAGCAGCAGGTAGTCCAGGCAGCGGATGCCATCCCAGGCGCGCCACATGCCGTAGTACTCGCCGAGCAGTTCCATCTGCTTGCCCATCATGTTGTGGGCCGGGCAGCAGGAGGCCACGCACTCACGGTTGGGGACGTCGATGTACTGGTCGCGCTCGCCCTGGTTGCAGGGCTCGAAGATCAGGACCATGAAGCCGCAGCGCACCAGACGCTGGCAGAAGCCCTGGTAGACGGGCTCCGCCTTGCCCGCCAGGCTGTGGCCGCAGGTGCCCAGCACCACGGGGAACGGGCCGTGACGGTCGGTGGGGACGTAGACGTTCGCCGAGACCAGGAACCCCGGCCGCGACTCGAGCAGCAGCTTCTCGACACGGTACGTGCCTTGATCGAGGACGCCGGTTATCCGCGGGTTCAACGGCGTGCGGCGCGGCCGTGGGGAGAAGGCGCGTTCGACCACCTCGAGGCAGTAGTCCTGGAAGGCCTGGACTCCGGCCCGGGTGTGGATGGAGCGCAGGAACTCGGCACGCTCGCCGCGAAGCTCCCGGAGTCTGCGCACGCAATCGTCCAAAACCATGTGCTGGTAGCC
>CAILKC010000838.1 GCA_903834675.1 uncultured Victivallales bacterium
GAAGGTCCTCCTCGGGCACCTGTTTCCGGACGCCGGGCAAGTGGCGCGTTTCGAGCGTGAGGCCCGCACCGCCGCCAGCCTGCGTCACCCCGGCATTGTCACGGTCTACGGGGTCGGCGAGCACGAAGGCCTGCACTACTTCGTGATGGAGCTGATCGAGGGGGTCTCACTCGACCGCGTCTTGCGGCAGCGCGCTCAGCCCTGCGGCGCCGACACCGCGCTGACCGCAGTTCCAGGGGCTGAGGTGGTGGGCCGTGTCAGCCGCTTCCTCGAAGGCGAGGGTTCCGGCGGGCGCTGGGCGCCTGCGGCGAGGCTGATTCTGAGTGCTGCGGAGGCGCTCCAGCATGCCCACGACCATGGGGTTCTGCACCGGGACATCAAGCCTGGGAACCTGCTCGTCGGCGCGGATGGCCGCATCTGGATCGCGGACTTTGGTCTGGCCCGGGCGCTGGTGACCGACGAGATCAGCCAACCGGGTCAGACCGCCGGCACGCTCCGTTATATGGCCCCGGAACGCTTTGCGGGGGAGGTGAGTGTGCAGTCGGACGTCTACGCGCTGGGCCTGACGCTCTACGAACTCCTGGCCCGCGGCCCAGCCGTGGCCGAGAGCGCCCCGCCGGTGCTGATCCAGCACATTCTGAGCCACCGGATTCCGGACCTCCGCGAGCGCGCTCCGGGCATCCCGCGCGACCTGGCGAACATCGTCGAGAAGGCGATTGCCGGCGACCCGGCGCACCGGTATGCGTCGGCGCATGCGTTGGCCGACGACCTGCGGGGCTTCCTCGAGGGGCGGCCGGTCAGCGCCCGGCCGGTGCCATGGACAGGACGGCTGTGGCGCTGGGCCAAACGCAACCCGCTGGCGGCGGCGGCGGCGGCGGTCGCCGTGGTCTCGCTGGCCATCGCCACGGGCGCCTCCGGGTTGGGTTACGTCCGCACGCGGCGAGCCCTGGCGCAAGCCCGGACGGAGCAGCAGAAGGCCGAGGCGAACGCGACGCTGGCCCTCGATGTCCTGGACTCGGTTTTCGCCCGCTTTTCGCCGACCTCGGCCGAGGACGCGCCGGCGCTGGCGACCGGGGACGCGACCCAGGCCTCAGTGCGCATGGCTCCGCTGCCGGTCCTATCGGGAGACACCGCCGGTCTGCTGCGGGACCTCCTGCCCGTCTACGACCGCTTGGCGCGGGAAACAGGCGACCCGCGGGCGGTGCGCGAACGTACAGCGGCAGCCAGTCGGCGCATGGGCGATGTGCTGGCTCAACTCGGGCAGTACGAAGCCGCGGAAGCCTCCTACGCTCACGCCCTCGCGACCCGAGAGGAGCCGACCACAGGCGACAAGACCCCCCACGCCCAACTCGAGCGGGCCCAGATCCTGAACCGGCTCGGGCAGGTCCGGGCCGCGGCTGCCGACGATAGCGGCGCGCGCGAGGCCCATACCCAGGCACTCGCCTTGCTCGACAGCCTGCCAGCGCCCACGGGCGAGGCGCGGGAAACGCAGCTCGAACGGGCCTGGACCCATCTGCGGCTCGGCAGTGGGACCCGTCCCAAGGCCCCGCCCGGCGGGCGCGGTGGCGGGCGCCCGAGGAACAACGCCCCGGACGAGGCCGCCGATGCTCAGGTTGACGAGGCGACCCGCATTCTCAATGGACTTCTGAACGAGACCGCTGCGGATCCGGATGCCCTGTTTCTCCTGGCCCTGTGCCTGCGGGAACGTCCCGGCGCCAGCTTGGCTGCCGAGCGCGGGGTTCGTCCTCGCCGCGGCCCGGCCGACGCCATCACCATTCTGGATCAACTCGCCCGCGAGCACCCAGAGGCTCCCGAATACCAGTACGAGCTTGCCGCTACCCTCGGGACCGTCAACCTGCGCCTGGCGGAGGCCAGTCCGGAGTCCCGACGGGCGGCCGAAGAGCAGTTCCAACGTGCCCTGAAGATACTGGAACGCCTGGTGCGGCAGCAGCCCTACGTCGCGCGCTACGTCGCCGCCCAGGCCAGCGTTCACTACAAGGTGGGGGCCCTGCACCGGCGCGCCGATGAGTGGGACCTGGCCGAACCGCACTTCAAAGCGGCCGTCGATGACATGGATCGACTCGCGGCGCAGTCCCCGGCCCAGCCGTCCTGCTTCCTCTGGCTGGTCACCTACGGCAATGCCCTGGCCGACGTACAGGCGCGCCGGGGACAGGAACGCGAGGCTCGAGACCTGCTGGAACGCAATCTCGGGGTCTTGGCCAAACTCCACGGGAGCGCGCCTGGCCTGATGGGCCTGGAGGACGTCACGACGCAGACCCAGGCTCAGCTCGATGGCCTCCGGCGGCCGTGACGCCCGGCCGAGCGCCAGGCGGGCGCCAGCCCTGGAGTCGGCGGTCTCCGCCGTATCCCCAGCCAGAGCCGACGGTCTCCGCCGTATCCTCCAGCCCTGGAGCCGGCGGTCCCCGCCGTATCCCCAGCCAGAGCCGGCGGTCCCCGCCGTATCCTCCAGCCCTGGAGCCGGCGGTCTCCGCCGTATCCGCATCCAGACGGAGCTGACTTGCGCCCCGAGCGGGGGCGGCAGGTTGTGATAAACCCCCAGGACGGCTAAGTTCACCCCGTCGGCGAGTCTGTCAGGTCCGACGAAACCCTTGGATCGTCGCGTTGCCGAGAAGATCAGCAGCATCGGGAAGTCCGGCCGCAGCCCGCGGCGGGCACAGCAGGAGAGCGGACGGCAGTGCCCGCGGAACGCACCAGTCAACCTGCCGCGCCGGACTCGTCCGCCCCGGCGTTTCGGACCCGGATGCGCTACGTCGGTCGCGCCCTGGCCTGCCTGAGGCCCTACGGCGTCCTGGTTACGGGGGCCTACGCGGCCGTTTTCACCACCACGGCGCTTGCCGTCTGGATGCCCATCATCATCCGCGGCATCGTTGACGACGGCATCCGCGGTGGCGCGCGGGCGGCGATCATCTCGGGCTGCGGGCTGCTGCTCGGTCTGGCGGTGGTGCAGGGGCTGGCGACGTTTGTCACCGGGGTGCTGACCGAGACCGCCTCGCAGAACGTCGCCTTCGATCTGCGCAACCGCTTCCACGAGAAACTGCAGTCGCTCTCCTTCAGTTTCCACGACCAGGCCGAGACCGGGCAACTCTTGGCGCGCAGCGTCGGCGATGTCGACCGCATTCGTTTTCTGACTGGGCGGGCCTTTCTGAACCTGGTGCAGATGGCGACGCTATCGGTCTGCATCCCGGTGGCGATGATCGTGGTCGAGTACCGGCTTGGGCTGCTGACCCTGGGCCTGGTGCCTTTCTTCGTGCTCAGCGGTCTCTGCCTGGGGCGGGTGCTGCGACCGCTGTCGGTGAAAGTGCGCAACCAGGAGGCCGAGTTGACCTCGTTTCTCGAACAGAATCTGCGGGGCGCGCGCATCGTCAAGGCCTTTGGCCGGGAGGAGTCGCAGATCGCGGGATTCAGCGAGCGCAACCTAGTCCTGCTCGACTTGCAGCGCCAGGACGCGCACTGGCGGGCGATCTACATGCCGCTGATGCAGCTTCTGGCGGGAGCGGGGACGCTGTTGGTACTGGTTGCCGGCGGGCGCCTGGTGATTGGCGGCAGCCTCAGTCCCGGCGAGTTGGTCGCGTTCATCGCCTACATGGCCTTGCTGGCCGGTCCCTGCCGTCGCCTGGGCTGGCTCATTGCCGCCATCGCCGAAGCCTCCGCCTCGGCCGAGCGCATTTTCGAGGTGCTGGACCTGCGCTCTGAGATCACCGACGCGCCGGACGCAGCGCCGCTGGGAGCGGTGCGGGGACACCTGCGCTTCGACCACGTGAGTTTTGGCTACACTCGGCACCTCAAGGTCCTCAACGATATCAGTCTGGAGATCCTGCCCGGGGAGAAGGTCGCCTTCCTGGGCAGCACCGGCTCGGGCAAGAGCTCGATCACCAACCTCATCCCGCGCTTCTACGACCCCACCGCCGGCGCCGTGCTGCTTGACGGGGTGGACATCCGCAAGCTCACGGTGAAGTCTCTGCGGGATCACATCGGCGTGGTGCTGCAGGATACGGTCCTGTTCGCCTCGACGGTGCGTGAGAACATCGCCTTCGGCCGGCCTGAGGCCACGGCTGCGGACGTGGTTGCCGCGGCCCAGGCAGCGCATGCCCACGAGTTCATCACGGCCCTGCCGCAAGGCTATGCCACGCGTATCGGCGAGAAGGGCATCACCCTGTCGGGTGGCCAGCGGCAGCGTCTGGCGCTGGCCCGGGCCATCCTGAAGGACCCGGAGATCCTGATCCTGGATGACGCCACCTCGAGCGTAGACGTCGAGACCGAACAACTGATCCAGCAGGCCCTGCGCCGTCTGATGCAGACGCGGACTTCGATCATCATCGCCCAGCGCCTCAGCACCATCCGCGAGGCGGACAAGGTGTTTGTTCTGGACCGGGGCAAGGTGGCCGCCGTGGGCGTGCGCAGCGCCACGGAAACACCCCACGACCAACTCCTGCGCAACAGCGGCCTGTATGCCGACCTCTACGAAAACCAGCTTCGGCCCGCTGCCGAGACCGCCGCGGACGCCGCGGCTCCGGCCGCCGGGCTCACACGGGCGCCGCGGCCCGGGGAGGGCGGCTGATGCTCGGTGGCGGCATGGGAGGTCTGATCGGCGGGGGCGGCGGTCCGCGCGGCTTGATCGATGCCTTTGGCGGCCGTGAGGAAGGCAGTCGCGTCCGCGGCAGTGTGCTGCTGCGGCTGCTGTGCTTTGTGAAGCCGTACCGCGCCGAGTTGGCACTAGGTACGGTGTTGATGCTGCTGAGCACCGCTGCCGGGCTGCTGGTTCCCTACATCACGCGGCACCTGATCGACATCGAAATCCCGCGGGGCGACCTCGTCGGCCTGACCCGGCAGGGGCTTTTTCTGGCCGCCGTCATGGGGGTGTCCTATTTTGCCACGGTGGGCCAGAGTTACCTGCTGGCCCGCGTCGGTCAGAAGACCTTACTGGCATTGCGTCGGGACCTCTTTGCCCACCTGCAGCGGCTGTCGGTGCCCTACCATGACCGGCACATCGTCGGGGTCACGGTGTCGCGGGTGATCAACGACGTCGGGGTCATCAATAACCTCCTCAGCGAAGGCCTGGTCACCTTGTTGGGCGATAGCCTGCTGGTGGCCGGAACGATCGTCATCATGCTCTGGATGGACGTGCGGCTGGCGCTGCTCACCTTTGCTGTCATCCCCATCATGGTGCTGGCGACGGTGCTGTTCAGCCGCAAGGCGCGGGTGGCGTACCGCGAGACCCGCGAGAAGGTCGCGACGCTGGTGGGCAATCTGGCCGAGAACATCGAAGGCATGCGGGTGATCCAATCCTTCGCCCAGGAGGACTCCAGCCAACGCAAGTTCCGCCAGAAGAACTGGGAGAATCGCACGGCGCACGTACGGGCCATGTCCCTGTCGTTCATCTTCATCCCCGTGGTGGATGTTCTCGGTACCGCGGCCACCTGCATCGTGCTGCTGGCCGGGGGGCTGATGGTGGCGCAGGGCGAAGTGACCCTCGGGCTGATCGTCGCCTTCATGGCCTACATGAACCGCCTCTTCGTCCCCATCCGTGATCTCAGCCAGCTCTACACCACGCTGCTGTCCGCGACCGCGGGAGGCGAGCGCGTGCTGGCCCTGCTGGAGACCCCGCCCCTGATCCGCGATGTTCCCGGTGCCCAGGATCTGCCCGTGCTCGCCGACCGGATCGAGTTCCGCCAGGTCTGCTTCAGCTACGACCGCACGACCGAGGTGCTGCACGACGTCTCGCTGACGGTCCAGCCAGGCGAGACCGTGGCCATCGTCGGCCCGACCGGCGCGGGCAAGACGACGCTGGTGAATCTGCTGTGCCGTTTCTACGATCCCACGGCCGGCGAGTTACGGATCGATGGATTCCCCCTTCGCGAGATCACCGCCGCCAGCCTGCACGAGCGCATGGGGCTGGTGCCGCAGGAGCCGTTCCTGTTCGCCGGCACGGTGGCCGAGAACATCGCCTTCGGCCGCGGCACGGCGCCCATGGAGGCGATCATCGCGGCGGCACGGCACGCCGAAGCGGACGGCTTCATCCAGCGCCTTTCGCACGGCTATCAGACCCGCATTCTCGAGGGCGGCGCCAATCTCTCCACCGGCCAGCGGCAACTGCTGAGCATCGCCCGCGCCCTGCTGGTCGACCCACGATTGCTCATCCTCGATGAGGCGACCTCGAGCGTGGACACCGCCACCGAGGCCCTCATCCAGAAGGCCCTGGCCTACCTGCTGCGTGGGCGCACCGCGGTGGTCATCGCGCACCGACTGACCACGGTACGGGGTGCCGACCGCATCTACGTCATCGATCAGGGGCGCGTGGTCGAGGAGGGCCGCCACGACGAGCTGGTCGCTGCCAATGGCCTCTACCGACGTCTCTACGACCGGCAGTTTGTGACGGCCGCCGGCATGGCCGCCGATGGCTGAGCGAGAACGATCCGATCGCGAAAGGAAAGCACACCATGGACGCACATCGTCGCCAGGAACTGATCAGGAATTGCAAGCCGGAAATGGTCTGGCGCGGGGAACCGCACCTGGGCGGCTGGTACGGCGAGGAGGAGATCGAGGTCGTGGTCAAGACCATCCGGCAGTCCATGGACTGGACCGGTGACGGCTTCGGCTTCATCTGCGCCGAAATCGAGAGCTTCGAGAAGGCCTTCGCCCAGTACTCCGGCACCGCCGATGCGGTGTCGATCAACGCCGCCGGCTCCGGGCTGGACATGGCGGTGATGTGCCTTGACTTGCAGCCCGGCGACGAAGTCATCGCGCCCTCGGTGAACTTCCGCGCTGCGCCGATGTCGATCATCGGCCAGGGGGGCAAGTTCATCCCGGGGGAGATCGACCCACGCACCTTCCAGCTCGATCCGGCCGACGTCGCGAAGAAGATCTCGCCGCGCACCCGCGCCATTCTGCCCACCCACATGAACGGCATGTCGGCCCCGGTGGACGAGTACCTCGAAATCGCGCGGAAGCACCCACACCCGCAGCACGGTCCGGCCAAGGTGATCGGCGATGCGGCGCGGGCTTGCGGTGGCGGCTACAAAGGCCGCAAGATCGGCGCCGCCGAGTGGCTTACGGTCTTCAGCTTCCACACCATGAAGAACATGACGACTCTCGGCGAGGGCGGGATGGTGACCTGCCACGATCCGGAGGTGGCCAAGCGCCTGCGGGCTCTGCGCCAGTTCGGCGGGGCGGAGTACTGGGGCTCGAACTACAAGATGACCAAGGTCCAGGCGGCGGTGGGCCTGGTGCAATTGCGGAAACTCGATGCCATGGTTGGCAACCGTCGGCGCCTGGCGCTGCGGCGTAACGCCATCCTGGCCGCGGTCCCGGAGTTGACCGTGCCCTACATCCCCGCCGACATCGAGCACAGCTTCTACCTCTACACCTGCCTGGTGCCAAAAGAGTGGGCGGGCAAGAAGCGCGACGCTCTCCTCGCCATCATGAGCGAGCAGTACCACGTTGGCTGCGTGGTCGCCAACCCGCCGGTCCACAACACGGTCCCCTTCATCAAGCGGCACGTAGGGAACGTGGAACTGCCGGTCTCGGAGCAGCTCGCGCTGCGTCTGTTCTGCCCCTCACTGCACCCGAGCATGACCGATGAGCAGAACGACTTCGTCTGCGCGGCCCTGATCGAGGCGGTCGAGAAGGTCCGCCGACTCTGACCCCGCGGCGCGGCCTGCGGGGTGGGCGAGTACAGGGGCGGCAATGCCGACCCGACCCGCCGCCGCTTGGACGCCCGCGGGCCGCGGGCGGTCCGTGATGGAACGCCCTGCCTCGGGCAGGGCGGCGGCAGCGATGCGGCGCGCCCCCGGCGCACCTGCTCTTGCCCTCCAGGCCCGGCGCACCCCAGCGCGTGGAGATGCAGGTTCGTTTTGCCAGCGCGGCTCTCGGCCAAACCTTAGCTGATCCCAAATCTGGATCCGTAAATCGTTGTCTTCTAATCTTTTGTGGCGTCGTTCGCAGCGGTCTTGCCGCCCTTCTTCCGCACCGGTTCCGCGTTCGGTGGCAGCAGGTAACCCACCTCCATGAGGGCGCGCCGGAAGGCGGTTTCGGAGGCTGCCGGCACCACGAGATGACGGTCGCCTGCCGGCAGGCAGAGCTTGCGCGTCCGCGCGTCATTGGCGATGAGTGCGGCCAGGACCGGGTCGGCGCACTCGACGAGGCGGGCCAGGCCGCGATCCTGCAGGCGCGCACCGCGGTTCGCGATGTCGGCGAACAGCCGAAGCACCGTCTCGGGAAGCGGGTCCAGGCTGCGGGCGGCGAGGAAGTCGCGCACTTCCTCGACGGACCGTCCTTCGGCGCTGGCCGCGAGCAGCTTCCCGGGCTGGAGCTGCCATACCCGCGCGGAGACTCGTTCCGCATAGGCGTCGAGGGCCAGGCCATCGGCGGCATCGAGCCCGGCGCCGACCGTAACGATCTCCAGGTTGGGCAGAACCCGGAGTCCGGGCTCCCTCTCGGTGGGCGCCGCGGCGTAGGCCTCGGCAGAGCCCAGGCAATAGGCTCCCAAGGCATTGATGCGGAAGTACATCAATCCGTCATAGCGGCTGAAGTAGGGCAGCTCGTCGGTGCCCCAGAGGTCGCCATAGTCGTACCGGGCTCCGGCCGGCGGGATGAGGGCCACATCGAGCAGCCCCAACGTCGCCGCGTATTCCAGCAAGACGCAGAGGATATAGCGTTCCAGTAGCATGCCTTTGCTGCCTGCGCCGCCGAGTGAGCCGTACTGCAACTCGCCGACGTAGAGCGCCCATGGGTTGCGGGTCACCTCGAAATCGTGGCCGGCAGCCTGCATGAAACGGCACAGTTCCTGGGTGGCGATCCAGCGGCCGGACGGGCACTCGGCAAGGGCTCCCCCGAGAGCCTTGCGGCGCGTCGCGACCGCGGTGAGCCCGTGCTTGCCCTTGCCGGTTTGGCCCTTGACGCAGTCGATGCGCGAGAGCTCATCGAGCAGGGTGGTGTTGACCCACTTCTGCCAGAGTGTCCGCAGGGTTGAAGCAGGCGGCTCCGCGAGCGCCTTACGGCCGGCCTTGGTGAGTTGCAGTCGCGCCCCGGCGAGCTGGGCCAGGCCGCCAGCCTGAATCAGCAACGGCCAGGCAAAGGCGCGGATCGGGCCCGCGTTCTCATCGGACCACTGGTCTTTGGGTGGCACGTGCGGGTAATAATCGCCTCCCTCGAGAACCGCCGCGACCGCCGCCAGCGTCGCCCCCGAGGCCCGGCGGGTCTTGTCGCTCACGGCAAACTTCCCCGCGTCCACCAGACGCAGCACCGCGAGCAACTCCCGCGCCGCGGCCTGTTCCGAGTCGCGGACGGTGAGCGGGATGGGCTCGATCACATTCTTCCTAGACTTCGTTTCCACGTCCCAGTACGAAGAGATCAGCTCGTAGGCAGCGGGCAAGGGATCAAGGGTGGTTATCGCGGCCGCAACCGGCGGCGGCACGAAGGCCTCAAGCCGTGCCTTCAGGTCATCTGGCATGACACCTCCGCCGTAGAAGAGGAAGCAGAGCCCGGTGGGCGGGGTGTCACGTTTGTAGCGATCCAGCGAACCCCAGACCGGACTGCGGCCGTACTTGGCTCGGAAGCGCCCGGGATCGAACCCCGAGTCCTCTGAATGAACGACCTCGGACACCGCGGCGCGCTGCGTCTCGTCGAGCTGCTCCCAGACCCGGCGCAGGCCGTCCCCCTCGAGATGCTTCACGATTAGGGCGATGAGGTCAGCCTTACGGGTCGGCACGCGGTAGCCGGCAAACGCCACCAGCGGCTTGATCTCGTCGATATTCATGTACTGGTCCAAGGCGAGCGCCAGGGTTGGGATGCCCCCATCGGTGTCATAGCGTTTCATGCTTCCTCCAAGCTGTGTAGTGTCGCGACCCGGGGCGCCGGTGGCGCCGCCGTCCCGACGCCGCGTGCCCGCGGTCCGTGCCCGAATAGCGTACCCCTCGCTCTCTGCCCGGCAAGCTGCCCCGTCGGCCAGGGCTTCAAGCTTGGCGAGACAGCCTGGAGTCCTTCCCCGTCCGCGCTCGCGGTATCCCCCCGTCCCTGGAGCCCGCGATGCCAAGGACCCGCCGGGGCCTGGTTCGCGGTATCCCCCCGTCCCTGGAGCCCGCGCTGCCAAGGACCCGCCGGGGCCTGGTTCGCGGTACCCGCCGTCTGCAAGACCCCAGAGACGGCGGAAACCCAGGCAGAGCCGCGACGGACCGTCGGCTCCAGGGCCAGACGCCGACGAGCCGAGGGTTGCTGCAAGAGCCCCTGACAGCCTTCCCCAGATCACTCGCGGCGCCCCGGCGGCGCTCTGCGGACGGGCTTGGCCACGGCGGTCCTGGGGGCTACCCGAGGCGTTGCCGTTGGCGCGCCCTTCAGGGCCGGACGGGCAGCGGCGGCGGGCGGGTCGCGATACCCCAGCGCCGTCAACGATTGATGGAAGACGATGTCATCTCGGGTGCGCCACTTCCGGTCCGGACCGGCACTGACCACGCAGAACCCGCCCTTGGCCGCCACGGACCAGTAGGGATTGCCCCAGATGTCCTTGCCGCTCTCCGCCGTCACCTGCCGTCCTTCGGCCGCCAACTGGTCGACGATCAGCTTCGTGAGATCGCCCAGAATCAACGCATTCTGGTCCACGTACTCCATTTGCACTGAGCGGGCAATCTGGGACATCTGGAGCTTCGTTCCGGTGTTATCCCGGGCGTTACGGAAGGCGACCGTCGCCTTGCCGAGAGTGCGCATGTTCGCATAGCCCAGCCAGCCCAAGCCGGAGAGAAGCATGACGTGGAGAAACCGCTTCATGCCTTTGCCGCCTCCCGCCCCAGGCGCGCCTCCAGCGCCTCTTCCACGACCAAGCCGGTCACGAGATTGCCGCTCACGAAGGCGAGGAACGGGGCCTTTCCCAGTTTCAGGCAAAGCCCGTCGCTGAGGGCCACCACGTCCGCCACGGCGACGGTCCCGCGCAAGAGACTGATCTCGCCCAGAAAGTCACCCGGCCCGACCACGGCACACGGCCTGCCCTGGCGGCGGACCTCGACCTGACCTTCGTAGAGCAGGTGGAAGAAGTCGTTCGGTTTGCCTTCCTGAACCAGCACCTCGCCGACACGGAACGGCGCGGCGGCGAACTGCTGCGCCAGTTCCAGCAGCGCCTTGTCCGGCCAGTCGGCGAACAGGGCATTGCGTTTGAGGAACGCCGCAACCTGGATGATGGTCTTCACGGTAGCAGCGCCGAGAGTCGCCACCACCAGCCGCTCGAAATCGTCTTTCTTGAGGGCGAACAGGGCTGCTTCACCCACGCTCTGGTTAGACGCCGTGCGCCGCGTCTCCTGCAACAGGGCAATTTCGCCGAACACATCACCCGGCCCTAGGACGGCCACGGGTTCCGGCCGCCCAACCGAGTTCTCCTTCAGCACCCGCACTGCCCCGCGGTAGACGATGAACAGCGTGTCGCCCTGGTCTCCTTCGCGGATCAGCGGGGTCCCAGGCTTGACTTCGAGGTACGTCAGCGCGCTGCCCAAGCTCTGCAGCACCCCGTCGGGCAGCCCCTTGAACAGCAGGGTACTGCGCAGAAACGACTGCACGTCCGCAGCCGACGGCCGTTCGCCGACGCGCCCCCGGCGATGGGCGGCGGCTTCAGCCCGAAACCAACGGGGCGCGAGCAGCGCGTACAGGTTGCGTAGGCCGAGGATAACCTGGTACAGAAGCGGCACCAGCAGCAGCGCCGCCAGGAGGAGCAGCGCCACCAGGGCCATCACCTGGACACTCAGGTCCGGCGAGAACAGCAACTCGCGGACGAAGGTATCGCTCTGACGCTGGATCAGACCGCCGGCAAACTGGATCAGACAACCGAGCCAGACCAGCACCGCCACGGAATACCCCAACAGGTATTCCTCCTCCTGCCCCTTGCCGCGCCAGTCAAGGAGTTGCGTCAGCAGTTTGCGCTGCAGCACAAACGGGGCACAGCGCGGTAACTGGTACTGCTTGCGGAACAGGGCGTACAGCAGGTCGTGAGCCGGAGTGCTGCCGAGCGGACAGCCGAGGACCAGCGCGACCAGCGCCGCCGCGAAGAACAGGGGGGCTGAGCCGCAGGCCTGGGCACAGAGCGCCGCCGCGAAGGGAACCGTCAGCGCCTGGAGCGCGACCGTCCCCTGACAGCAGCGACCAGACATGAAGGAGTCCCGAGCGTCGATGGAGAAATAGGGCAGCCCGCGGTTGACCCGAAACTCGGCCCGATACACGAGCCTCCCGAAGCCGCTCAGCACACAACCTGACAGAAGGTGGGCCAAGCTCAGCAGCAGAATGACCAGGCAGACCACGAGCACCCAGCCTTCGGCGGTGTCCGCCAGCGTCGGCCCGGAGAGCCAGAAGGCGGCCGCCCCCAGCGGCACCAAGGCCAAGGCGGCCGCGGCCACCGGAAACCGCCCCCAGCCCAGGCGCCAGCGACTCCCGCTGAGGCTGGGCCGCGCCGACACGCCGTCGGCAGGGTCCTCCAGGAATCCGCGCTGGGTTGCGCCCAGGACAAAGTCGTAGTAATCACGGATCGCCGGAGGCTTCTCCTGGCGCAGCAGCGTGTGCAGGATTTCCTCTACGGTATGGGTGCCGCTGAACCGTTCCGGGAGGGCGGCGAGCAGCGGCGGCAGCGCCAGGTACTCAGCGCAGCGTGTCTGTTTGAGCAACCGGGTGCCGTCCGCGAGCGTCCGCGACTCCAGATCGCCAGTCAAACGCAACCGACGGCGGCTCAAGTCCTGGTTCATGCGCCTTCCCTGCCCTACTTGGACGACGCGCCAATATAGCTTGGCGGAATCCCCAGGCACTGCCGGTGACCGGGGTTCAATACCAGCCTCAGCGCGGCTTGGCGACCGCCGCGCGGATGGCCTGCGCGCTCTTGCGGATGCTCTCCGGCTCGGTCAGCGGATGCACCAGAATCTGCCACATGCGCCGGGCTCCAGCTTCGGCCTGAGGACACGACCCGGGGAGGTACTGCACGTAGTCCGGCAAGGGCACTCCAAGCGCCGTTCGCCGGGTCTGCTGCATCTGCTGGAAAACCACCTCGAGGTAGTTGATCTCGCCGTAGCGGCCAAGCCCTTCGGGAACCCGCACGGGGTAGGCCCAATAATTCGGCTGGGTGTCGGGATAGCAGTGGGCCAGCTCGATTCCCGCCACTCCGCGCAACTCGGACTCGATCAGGTCCACCAGCACCCGGCGCTGGGCGTTCAGCGCGCCAATCTTGCCCAACTGCGCCAGGGCCACGGCGCCCTGCAATTCGCTCATACGGTAGTCATGACCGAAGGAAAAATGCCCACGGGTAGGGAAGCCGGCGACCGGCGCCGGCTTGGGCGCAGTCAGGCCGAACTGGAGCCACGCCATCCCGGTGTTGCAGAACATGACCATGCGCTTGTAGACCTCTGGGTCGTCGGTCGCCACCAGACCGCCCTCCCCGCAGGTGATGTGTTTGGACTGCTGCAGACTGAAGGCCGCCACGTCGCCGATGGTGCCCACCTTACGGCCGCGGTGGGTGCAGTCGTAGGCTTGCGCGCAATCCTCGACCACCTTGAGGCCATGCTCCCGTGCCACCGCCATGATCTCGTCCATGGGCGCGGGCTGACCGAAGAGATGCACCACCAGGATCGCCCGCGTCCGCGGCGTGATGCGGGCCCGAATGCCCTCGGGCGACAGGATCAGAGTCCGGGGATCCACGTCGGCGAGTACCGGGATGCAACCGATGGCAATGACAGGCATGGAGACGAACAGCGGCGCGCTCGCCGGACAGATCACCTCGTCACCGGGCTCGAGTCCCAGGCCAAACAACGCCGCCTCGTCGGCCGAAGTGCCTGTGCTGAGCGCATGGACGTAGCGGCGGCCCAGGTGCGTGGCAAAGGCCTGTTCGAGGCGCCCTACAAACCCGTTCTCCTTCAGACGCCAGAGGTTCTGACTCTCGATGACCTCGCGCAGATTGGCCAGCTCTTCTTCACCAAAACAGCGGAAGCTCATGCTCTTGGTCTCCTCACCCGCACAGCCTGTGTCCTTCCGTGCCTATACTCGAGCACGCTGCCAACGACCGGTCTCAAACCAGACCGCCGTCAGCACGCCGTGCAGGACGGTGGCGGCGACAATGGCCCACCATATACCCTGCGTCCTGGAAACCCAGGTCGCCGAGAAATGTACTGCCAATGGCACCTGTAAGCCCCACAGGCTGATCACGGTGAAGACCATCGGGGCCATACTATCACCCGCCCCATTCAAGGCCCGCCCCAGCACGATGGCCAGCGCCGCGAAGACGTAGAAAGGCGACACGGTGCGCAGATACTCGGCGCCGATAGCGATCACCCCGGGATCGCGGTTGAAGACGCGGATCAGCGGCGCCGCAAAGCAGGCGAAGAAGAGGGCGGCAAGCACCATCAAGCCCACCCCGACCAGCGCGGCAACCCAGGCCGCCCGCCGGGCCCGCCCGGGGTTGCCGGCACCCAGGTTCTGCCCGACCATCGTCGCCGCGGCGCCACCCAGAGCAAAGGCGGGCATGATCGTGATCATGTGAAAGCGCATGCCGGTGCCATAGGCGGCGACGGCCAGGGTGCCACAACCGGCCACGACCCGCATCAGCACCAGACTCATCAGGCTCCGCGACAGCATCTGCCCAGACCCCGGAATACCGATGCGCAGGATCCGCCATGAAAGCCCCAGCCGTGGCAGAAGCTGGCGCAGCCGCACATGGAGGCGCACCCGACCACTCAGCAGCATCCCCACCGAGATGGCCGCGGCGACCGCCTGCGCCAGCACCGTGGCCAGTGCCGCACCACTCACCCCCAGCGGCGGCAAGGGCCCCAAGCCGAAGATGAACAACGGATCCAGGACCAGGTTCAGCAGGTTGGCCACCGCCATCACCAGCATCGGCGCCACCGTGTCACCCGCACCCTGCAGAGCGGCGTTGCCGATGAAGAGGACGAACGAGGTCAGGGACCCCAGCAGAGAGATGCGCAGGTAGGCATAGCCGTCTGGCAGCACCTCCGCGTCGGCCCCGAGGAGTCCGAACAGGTGCGGCGTAAACACCCAACCAATGACGCCAAAAACGAGGCCCATGACCAAGGCCAGAAACAGCGATTGCCCCGCCGCGGCAGAGGCCTCCTCATAGCGCTCAGAGCCGATGGCGCGAGCCACCAGAGCCACGGTCCCAATGGACATGCCCATCAGCATCGGGAAGAGCACCATGAGAAGCGTGCCACCCATCGCCACCGCCGCAACCGCCCGCGGCCCCAACCGGCCTACCCAGAAAAGGTCAATCACGCTCTGCAGGTTCTGCAGCAGCGCCGAAACCAGCATGGGCGCACTCAGTACGCCCAGAGCCTGAAGCAGTGGACCGCGAGTGATCAGAGCAGGGTCGGCTGACTTGAAGCGCATGGCCTATCCTGATTCTGCAAGCCTCTGCCGAGGCGCTCGCGCGGAAACTGGAGACGGCGGCGGCAGTCTCATCTGCTCACCTTTGACCACGTGGGCAGCAATGTAATGCCGACGGGAACCCCTGCCATACGACCAGAACCACCGCGGCAACCGATCCTGAAAACGGGCCCCCCACGCAGCCCCTGCCCCGTCACGATCATGCCACCGGGGAGGTCGCCTGGCGCCCACCCGCGTAGCCGACCTGCCGACCGAGCACCGTAGCGCACCCCCCGCCCTGGAGAGGCCCCCGCACCACTACCGGCAGTGTAACAGTTTCTGCAAAGAACTCTTGCATCTGCGCTGATTGCTCTTATGTTGTAATCAATCTGAACGGTTTTTCGGCGGTGCATGGCGTCACCGTGAGAGGGCGGGATGCACCAGGTTCATCGGAAGAGCGTTTCAGTACACCCAGTCGGATGAGATGAACACGACAATCCGCACGGCGGCCAGTTCGGACGAGATGGGCCTCAGTGAGCTTGAGGGCTCATGTTTTGACGAGGACCGACGAGCAAGCCGAAGAAGTCTGCGCCGCAGCCTGACCAGTGCGCGTCAGGTGGTCCGTGTCATCGATCTCCCCCCGGCGAACGAGAGTCTGGTTCCGTCCCTCCTGGGCGCCGCCACCCTCTGGTTTTACCCCCGCTCATTACGCATCTACTCAGTGGCCGTGCGCCCTGAGTCCCGCGGCGAGGGTCTGGGCCGACGGCTCGTCGCGGATGCCTTCCGCCTGGCCCGCGAACGGGGCTTGGCCCGCATCACCCTCGAGGCCGATCAGAGTAACCCTACCCTGATTCGGTGGTACGAGTCCCAAGGTTTCAAGGTCACAGGGCAATTGCCATCGTACTATGCCGCCGGCCGACATGCGGTGCGCATGGTCTGTCCGGTAGCGTGAAAAAGAGAGGCGACCCGACCCGTTAGCCGCTGCGGAGGAAGATCCTCAGCAAGGCCGCGGACCGTGGCGCCACAAGGTGGAGGAAGCACTCAGCACCGTATGAGAAATGTCATCGTCGCCAGCCACAAGTCACAGTGGCCCCTGAGCGTTGAGGGCGTCGAAGTCATCACGCCACGCGAGTACCTCACTGGCAAGTCCTATGCCGAATGCACCAGCATGCGGGTGTTCAACCTGTGCCGGTCCTATCGCTACCAGACGGTCGGGTACTACGTGTCGCTGCTTGCCGAGGCCCGGGGACACCGGGTCATGCCCGATGTGACGACGTTGCAGGACTGCCGCTTCCAGACTCTGACGCGGGCGGTGGCGGACGATGTCGAGGAACTGATCCAGCACAGCCTTCGGCATGTGCATGGTGGCCGTTTTGAACTCAATATCTACTTTGGCGAGGCGACCATCCCGCGCTACCGCCAGTTGGCGCACCGCCTGTACTCGCTGTTTGAGGCGCCGCTGCTGAAGGTGACCTTCGAGAAGACCGACGAATGGACCATCCAGCAGGTGTCGCCACTGCCGTTTACGCGAGTGCCGCCCGACGACCATCCGCTGGTTCTCGCCTTCGCGGAGAAGTTCTTCTCCAAGAAAACCCTGCGGCGCAACCGCCAGCCTCACTACGCCTACGATCTGGCGATCCTGATCAACCCGCAGGAAACCGCGCCCCCCTCGGACAAGGATGCGTTGCAATTGTTCATGCAGGCCGCCAACCGGGTGGGCTTCTATGCCGAACTGATCACGCGGGAAGACTACTCCCGGCTGGCGGAGTTCGACGCCCTGCTCATCCGCGAAACCACGGCAGTGAACCATCACACCTACCGTTTCGCGCGCCGGGCGCATGCCGAGGGCCTGATCGTGGTCGATGACCCCTGGTCGATCCTGCGCTGCACCAACAAGGTCTACCTGGCCGAGATGTTGGCCCGCGCCAAGATTCCCTGCCCGAGGACCATTGTGCTGCACAGCAGCGATGGGGTGCAGCGCATCGTCGACCGCTGGCAACTGGGCTACCCGTCCGTCCTGAAGCAGCCAGACAGCGCCTTCTCGTTGGGCGTGAAGAAGGTGAAGAGCCCTGAGCAACTCGCCACTCTCCTGCACGAGTTCTTCGAGACCTCGGACCTGGTCATCGCCCAGGAGTTCGTCGAGTCACAGTTCGACTGGCGTGTCGGCGTGATTGGCCGCAAACCGCTGTATGCCTGCAAGTACTACATGGCCAAGGGCCATTGGCAGATCTACAACTGGCAGGATGCGTCCGCCGGCAACCAGTCAGGTCGGTACGAGACTCTGGCGGTCGAGGATGTGCCCCCGAAAGTACTCGAGATGGCGGTGCGTGCGTCCAACGCCGTGGGCGACGGCTTCTATGGTGTCGATCTGAAGCAGATTGGTGACCGCGTCGTGGTGATCGAAGTCAACGACAACCCCAGTATCGACCACGAGGTCGAGGATCTGGTGCTGGGCGACGCGCTCTACGACCGCATCATGCGCTTCTTCCGCCAGAAGATCGAGGAGGCCCGCTCTCCCGTAGCCGCCAACGGCGAGCGCAAAGCTGGCCTGCGGCAGGCGCTGGCCATCGCCAGTGGCCCCGGGCACAGCGTCGCCGAGGCGACCCCGGTAACGGTTCTGCCGGTCGACTTCACCGCTATACCGCAGCAGGAACCCGAAATCGCGGCCGTCCGGAGGCGCTGAGAGCAGGCGGGGGGGGCCGACGGCGGCCCCCTCACAGCTCCAGGACGTCGCCCACCATCGGGATCTCGCTGGCTAGGCCGAAGCGCTCGCGGATCAGTCCGGCCAGGGTCTCGCGGGCGTTTTCCTCACCGTGGGTTACGATGACGCGAGGCCGGCTGGCCGCCATGCTGCCGAACCACTCGAGCAACTCGCTCTGGCCAGCATGGGCGCTGAAGCCGCCGAGAGTATGAATGCGGGCCTTAACCGCGACCCTCTCGCCCAGTATCTTCACGCTCTTGGCCCCCTCGATCAGCATCCGTCCGAGCGTGCCGCGTCCCTGAAATCCGACGAAGATCACCGAGGTGTCATCGCGCCAGAGATTCTGCTTCAGATGATGCAGGATTCGTCCCGCCGTACACATGCCCGCACCCGCCAGGATAAGACAGGGGCCGGAAATCTGGTTCAGCCGACGCGACTCCTCGGCGGTCGCCACCGGCCGTACGGTGCCCATGTCCTCGGCCAACGGCTTCTGGCGCTGGAGGGCCTGGAACTCGTCGTCATACAGGTCCACGTGCCGACCGCAGATCCGGGTCGCCTCGATCGCCATCGGACTGTCGATGTAGATCGGAAATGGTTCCACCATGCGGTTGCGGAACATGATGGCGAGCAGGTACAGCATCAACTGCGCCCGGCCAACCGCAAAGGTCGGGATCAGAATCTTGCCGCGCCGAGCCGCGGCATGCTGCACAATGGACTCGAACTCGGCGACCGTCTCAGCCAGCGGCTTGTGCTCTCGGTCACCATAGGTAGACTCAAGCACGACCGCGTCCGCCCCCGCAAAGTGGACCGGATCCCGCAGCATGGGCGTGTTCCGCCGCCCCAAGTCACCGGAGAAAACGAGCTTGCGCGTGCGGCCGCCCTCGGTCACCGCCACCTCGATACACGCCGACCCGCAGAGGTGCCCCGCATCGACAAAACGCGCCTGCATTCCCGGCGCTACAGGCACGGTTTGCCCGTACTCCACCACCCGGAAGTTCCGCATGATGCGGTCCACGTCCGCGGCCGTGTAGAGTACGTCCAGGAGGGGCTCCCCGGCCCGCTCCCGCCGACGATTGGTCCGCTGCAGATCCTGTTCCTGCACGTGGGCGGAATCCCGCAGGATGAGGGCCGTAATCTCGCGCGTGGCGTCGGTACAGAAGACCGGCCCCTTGAAGCCGGCCCGCGCCAGCAAGGGCAGGCGCCCGCAGTGATCAAGGTGGGCGTGGGTCAGCAACACCGCCGCCAGCGTCGGGGCGTTGCGCAGCGCCTTGGCGCGATTGGCCACGTCCGCCTGCCGACCGCCCTGGAACATGCCGAAGTCGACCATGACTTCGGCGTCTGCCGTCCGCAGATGGTACGCGGACCCGGTAACTTCGCCGCTGGCGGCGCCGAGAAAGGCAAGCTTCATGGTCACCCCCTTCGCCCAGACACCCTTGACCTCCGGCAGTGAGGCCGCAACGCCCCTGCCAACCAGACCGCTGCCAGTATAGCACGCCATGGACACAAAAGCCCTTGATTAGAAACCGCCATCAGGGCTGTTCCAAGAAAGATGCTGCTTGCCGCCCTGGAGCCCGCGATGCCCAGCCCGTTTCGGGCGGGTTCGCGGTATCCCGCCGCCGCCCTGGAGCCCGCGATGCCCAGCCCGTTTCGGGCGGGTTCGCGGTATCCCGCCGCCGCCCTGGAGCCCGCGATGCC
>CAILKC010000839.1 GCA_903834675.1 uncultured Victivallales bacterium
GTCTCCTGGGTGAGCGTCGTGTCCGCCAGCCAGAGCTCGTAGGCTGCGCCATCCACGGAAACGTAGATGTCATAGCCACGAATGCCCGAGCCGCCACCGTTGCTGCCCTGCCAGGTAACGGTGAAGTCGTTGCTGGCCGTAGTGGCCGACAAGGGATCGACCGCGCTCACCGGCGTGTCCGCGTCGACGGTCACTAATGCCTCCTTGGCCGGATCGAGGCCCTGGGTCGGGTCGTGCGGATCGCGCTGGTTGGTGGCGATCCAGTCATTGAGGTCGAACCTGATCCTGGCCACGCTGCGGATCTCGGTGCCGGTCGGGATGTCGGCCTTGGAGCGCACCCTGTACGAGACGTATCCCTGGCCGCGGCCGGTGCCGTCCTCGGGCGGCAGGAAACCGGCAAAGGGATCTGCCGTGGCCAGGCCGGTGACGGGGTCAATGGAGTCAAAACGCCAGGTCACCAGGCCGGTATCGGCATCCAGGCTCGCCGAGAAGTCCACATACAGGCCGGTCTCTGAGCGCAGGTCGAGGCGCGTGGCGTACGAGTTCAACCCCGCCGGAATCTCAAACACGTGCGTACCAAAGCCAAACTGGCCAAGCTCGAAGGTGGACAGCTCCAGGCCCGCAGCCATCGGGTTCGTGATCACAACGGACTGCGCCGCCGCGCTTGCGCTGCTCTCGTTCTCGAAGTGAACCACGTAAGGCAGAAGCTCCTGCGGGGCGACCCAGCGCTGCTCCCCATACCCACCCGGCCCGATAATGTCGTTCGGGTCGCAGGATTGGACGACGGGGATGGTGCCGGATGCTATTGGCCCGTCGGTTAGACCGCCCTCGAGAAGATCGGCGATCTTCCATGTCATCTTTGCGCTCTGCTCAAAGAGGAACTCCGGAAGCCCATCAATGAGGAGCGTTGAGTAGGGGCTGTTCTCCAGTTCCGGAGAGACTTGTGCCAGCAGTTCGTGTGCGGCAAACCTCACCGCACCGACCGCAAACCCCACTCCGCCCTGTCCCACGGGATCACGCCACGCTTCAACACCAGACTTGATGACATCTCCCCCAGTGACCCAACGAACGATGTCTTTCCCAGTTATGCTAGCTTTGGCCTCCGGCGGCGGCGGTATGACGGTCCCCAAACCGGTTCTCATGGGATCGGTGAGGAAATTGTACCGCTTGGGCAAGGTGCCCGCGGGATCGGATGAGACGACAGGGGAGTTTCCTGCGTAACGGTACAGATTGCAGTCCAGTCCGGCTAGGCCAAGCAGGTCTCTCTGTGCGAATCTTCCCACCCCCAAGTCATATGCCCTTGCTCTCATGTAGGCAGCGTTCTGCCCCATCTCCATCACCCCGTACTCCCCACCAAACCTGTACCGATTCCCGACCCCCTCCACGGCACTCAACGTCTCCCCAAACGGCAGGTATTCGTAGCTATTGAGCACCGTGCCGGCATCGTCCGTGAGTTGCGTGGTATTGCCCATGCGGTCGTAGGAGAAGTAGTGGCGGGCGCCATCGGGACGCTGGACGGCTTCCAGGCCGAGGCCGTGGATGTACCGGGCTTCGGGGTCACCGCTGGCCGAGTACTCGCCGACCACGTCGCCGAGGCCAAAGGGATCGAGCAGGTAGTCGGTCGCAACCCCGTCGCGCGCGGTGCGGCGCAGGTTGCCCAGCTCGTCGTAGTCGTAGGTGAGGGTGCCCTCGGCGGTCAGGCTGGACACCATCCGGTTCTCGGCGTTGTAGCCGAAGGTCTGGCTGCCACTTGTCCCCGTGCGGCCGGTCTGGTTGCCATCGCCGTCATAGCTGAACCCATCACCGCCGACCTGGGTGTACTGGTCGTCCTGATTCGCGCTGTAGCGGGTCGTGACCCCGTCATCGGTGACGCTGATCCGGTTGCCCGCGGCATCGTAGGCATACTGGATGACCCGACCCGCGGGGGTGAGCACGCGGGTCAACTGGCCGAGTTGGTCATACACGTACCTCCACTGGCCTTCCAGAGTGAACATCACGGTCGGGCGTCCGGCGGGGTCGTAGGCGTAGGCGAAGCGGCTCACGATCTGGTTCGTGGCGCTGTAGTGGACGAGGCCGTTCAGGCGCCCGGACTGATCGTAGGCGTAGGTGCTGTAGGTGCCGTTAGCGCGGTCTCGGCGAAGCAGTTGGCCGGCGCGGTCGTAGGTGTAGGCGACGATGCTCGCGCCCAAACCATCCCGCAACTCCGCCAGGCGTCCCAGGGCGTCGTAGCTATACTGCACGGCAAAGCCGGTCTGGTCCTCCATGCGGGTTCTGCGGCCGGCCGTGTCGTACTCGTAGCGGAGGTAGCGGCCGTTCGGGTAGGTGACGCGGGTCACCCGGTCCGCCGCATCGTATTGCAGGCTGAGCACGCCGGTCGGGTCGGTGACGGAGGTGAGA
>CAILKC010000840.1 GCA_903834675.1 uncultured Victivallales bacterium
GAACCTCGCTGCCGGCACGCTGTCGCTCCCCGTTGCCAACGGGTCGGCCTTTGCCAATGGCGACACCGTGTTGGTGATCCAGATGCAGAACGGCACCGATGGCCAGGTCGGCTTCCACGAGTACGCCACCGTTGCCGCGGGAGGCGGAACGAACCTTTTGACCCTGTCTGCGGGGCTGACCTACACCTATCGGTCCACGCTCTTCGACGGCGCCGAATCCCAGGTGGCGCAGGTGGTACGTGTGCCCAACTACACCAGCGTTACCGTTCGCGCCAACGCCTCCCTGACCGCCCCGGCGTGGGACGGCAAGTGCGGCGGCATCCTGGTGTTCTTCGCCGGGGGCACGGTCACCGTCGAGCCCAACGGCCTCATCCATGCCGACGCCCGCGGTTTCCGCGGTACCGACCCGCGTACCTCGCTGTACCGCTACGCCACCGGGCAGCAGGGCGAGTCAGCTCTGGGGCGCGGCACTCAATCGTTCGCCGCCAACGGCAGCGGCGGCGGCGGCGGCCAAGGCCGCGGCTCCAGTGGTACTGACACCGCCGGTGGCGGCGGTGGCGGCTATGGCACGACGGGCGGCACGGCGGGCGGCTACAGCAACGGCGCGGGCGGCGTCGGGGGTGGCAGCAGCGGCGATCTGGGCCTTTCGACCTGGCTCCTCGGCGCGGGCGGCGGCGAGGGCGGCGCCGACGAAGACGGCGGTCGCCCAGGCAACGGCGGCCGGGGTGGCGGCATCGTGGCCTTGCGCGCCGCGCGGCTGGTCGTAGACGGGGCCATCCGCAGCAGCGGGGCCAATGGTGGCAACGCCAGCAACGACGTCGGCGGCGGGGGCTGCGGCATGGGCGGCGGCGGCGCGGGCGCCGGCGGCAGCATTCTGCTTGACGTCGTGGTCACTGGCGCGGGCAGTCTCAGCGCCACGGGCGGCAACGGGGGCGGCAACAACGGTTGCGGCGGCGGCGGGGCAGGTGGAGGAGCGGGACGGATCGCTCTCAGCGGCAGCGTCCTGGGCGTGACGTCGGCCCCAGCAGCCTCCGTGCCCGTACTGTCGCTGCTCGCGCCCCAGGACGTCGGCGCCACCTCTGATTACGCCTGGGACTTCGGCGCTGGGGCCACCGCCAGCGGCATGACCGCGGCGCACACCTTCCCCAATGTCGAAGGGGACTACCCGGTACGACTCACCGTCACGGACCCCACCGGCCGGTCAGACAGTGAGGTCGGCCTGGTTCGCCTGCGCGGCGACCCGCCCGTGGCCAACGCTGGCGGACCCTACACCTTCGACGAGCGCTACGCCGTCGGTGGCGTCTGGACCGTGCCCCTGAATGGCGCCGATTCCACGGACGACAGCGGCAAGCCCCTCACCTACGCCTGGCGCCTCGGGAACAACCTGAACGAAAGCTTCAACCAACTCAGCCCGGACGGCATGCCTATCCCCGGCCTGTGGACCTGGTCGCCCGGGGTTAGCATCAACGGCGGCGCTGCCACGATCGTCGGCGCCGGCGCCTGGAATAACCGCTACCTCGGCACCGTGGTGCAGTATCCCCGCGTCGTCGGCCAATCCTTCTGCGCCCGTATCCTCAGGACCAGCGGCAACGAGGCCATGTGGGGGCTGAAGAACACCAACAACGACTTCACCTACACCCAGTTCTACTACGCCTTCTACTTCGTGAATAGCGAGATCCAGATCTACGAGAGCGGCAGCGGTCGCGGTAGGGTTGCGGCGTTCACGAACAACGTTAGTTACGACGTGCGTATCGATGTCGACTACTTCGGCGCTCGCTACTACCTGCGCCAGACCGGCCAACCGGCCTGGACCCTGATCTACACCTCGGCCCACAGCGCCGACAGCCCGCTCCGCTTCGGCGCCACGGTCGCCAGCGGAACCCACATTTTCGACGACTGGACCGTGACCGATTCCGAGTCCGCCCTCGCCAACCCCACGGTCATGTATCCGCGCCAGGGAACCTACAATGCCTCGCTCACCGTCACCGACTCCGTGCTCCAGGAAGACACTGACAGCGCCACCATCACGCTGGTCTCCGGACTGCCGCCCACGGCCAACCCCGGCGGCCCCTACGTGATCCCCGAGAGCGCCGCCAACTGCAACGCCTGGACCCTCCGGTTCGACGGCGGCCTGTCCTCGGATCCGGACAGCACCCTGCGCACCGACGGACTTAGCGGCATCTACCGCTACGCTTGGGACTTCGGCGACGGCAGCAGCGGGACCGGCCAGAAGCCGACTCATACCTATGCCAGCAACGGCGCCTACACCGTCACCCTCACCGTTTGGGACCAGGCCTTGCAGACCGCCTCGGCCCAGACCACCGTTACCACCCAGCCCGGCGCCCCGCCCGTGGCCCGCCCTGGCGCTCCCTATGCCGTCGACGAATATGCGGCCCTGGCGGGACTGTGGACCGTCAGCTTCGACCGCGCTGACTCATCCGACGATGTCGGCCTATGCAGCTACTCCTGGGACTTCGGTGACGGTTCTGCCTTCGGCACCGTAGCCAAACCAACCCACCAGTACGCAGCCGTCGGCACCTATACCGTCACCCTCACCGTCAAAGACCACGCCCTGCAAGAACACCGTGCCAGCACGACCGTGACGGTCACCGCCAACGAGCCGCCCGTCCCCGATCCCGCGGGGCCCTATCTGGTCGATGAAAGCTACGCGCATAACGGCTCCTGGACCTACACCTTCGACGGTTCCGGATCAACGGACGACATCGCCATCTGGACCTACGCCTGGAACTTCGGCGACGGCGGCGCCGAGACCGGCGCGACCCCGACCCACGTCTTCGCCCGCGCCGGAATCTTCGACGCCACCCTGACCGTCACTGACAACGGCCGGCAGGCGCGTAGCGCCACGACCCAGGCGACCGTGCGCGGCAACGGCGTACCCGTCGCCGACGCCGGAGCGGACATCACCACCGAAGTCGGCCAGCCCATTACCCTCGACGCCTCGAAGTCTACGGACGACTTCGGCATCTGGACCTACGACTGGGACTACGATGCCCCCCTCAACTGGGATACGGGCGGCGGGGCCCTGGAAGCCGGCGAGGTGATTATCGCCGGCACCTGGAACTGGGGAGACCGCTATCTCGTCTCAACCACCGCAACGCCCCGCGCGCCCGGGGCCTCCTACACCGGCCGGATTGGCGTCGCTCCGAACACCTCCAGCGAACGCAATGTGATGTGGGGCCTCAAAGACACCAGCTCAAACTATAGCTACACCGCCTTCACCTACACCATTTACTTCACCAACGGCCGCCTGCGCGTCTACGAACAGGGCTCTGACCGCGGCGACAAGGGAGCCTACAGCGAAGGCCGATCTTACGAGGCCCGTATCGACCTGAAGACTGCCGGCGCCACCTACTACGTGCGCCCGGTCGGCACCCCGACCTGGACGCAGATCCACGACAGCACCTTCGCCGACACCTCACCCCTGCGCCTGGGTGTGACCGTCTACAGCGGCGTCGCGCTCTGTTCGGACTTCCGTGGCCCGGCCGGCCCGCTGGTTCTACCGCCGTCCCTTCGCCACACGGATACCTCGGTAGAAGTGGTCTACAGCGCCCCGGGCACCTACCACCCCACCGTCACCGTCACCGACCACGCCAGGCAGTCCAATACCGCCACTACCGTCGTCACGGTCCTGGCAGGCTTGCCACCCGTAGCCGACAACGGCGGACCCTACCTCACCAACGAGATGCTGCCGACTCGCCTCAACGGACGCTCCTCGCGCGACGACTTCGGCATCCGCTGGTACGACTGGGACTTCGGCGATGGCCAAAGCCAACGCACCCGCAATCCCTGGCTGGACCACGTCTACCAGACTGCCGGAACCTACCTCTTGACTCTCACCGTCACCGACTACGCTGGACACACCGCCGTGGACACCAGCAGCGTCAACGTCAGCGCCGCGCCGGTGGTGGCCTGCGTGCCTTGGCAGATTCAGGGCGGCATCGAAGTCCCGCACGATACTCTCAGTGGCCGACAGATCACCCTCAAAGGCGTCTGCTGGAGCAAGACCACCCCGGTGACCTACACCTGGGATTTCGGCGATGGCTCGGCCACCGAGTCAGGAACGGCCACGAACCTCTACAAGATCGAGGCACGGCACACCTACACCGGCATCGAGGGTACCCCCTTCACCGCCCGCCTGACCGTCACCGACGCCGACGGGAGAACCGCCACGGATACCTACCCCATCCGGATTCGTACACCCTCCATCGACGTCGAAATCAATATGGCTATCGACGACGGCCTCTGGTGGCTCCATGGACGCCAAACCCGTGACACCTTCACCTCGGGCACCTACGCTGACACCGCCATCGGCTATGGCTACTGGACCAACGCCAACGGCTACGGCGAGGCCAACTACAAGATCAGCCCCACCGCCTCGGCTCTGCAGGGCTTCCACGTCAACGGCCACCGCGAAACCGGCGACATTCGCCAGGACCCCTACGTCGAAACCACCGGCCGCGGCATGCGCTATATCACCTCGGCCATGCGCCCCATCGCCATCGGTATGCAGACCTACGGAGATCCTGATACCAACCGTAATACCATCGGCATCGAGACCAGCCTCAACAGCGACCAGCGTGTGCCCTATGAACTCGGCCAGGCCATGGATGCGTTGGTCGCATCCGGAGAGACGGGCACCTATGCCATCACCGGTACGCCGCTGCTCCTGCACCGGACTTACCAGGGGATCGTGACCGACATGGTCGACGCCTATGCCTGGGGCCAGTCGGACGGCACCGCGGGCGGCGGCTGGCGCTACACCTGGCACCAGCATCCCGACAACTCCGCCGCCCAGTGGGGCGCCATCGGCCTGCTCGCCGCCGAAGAAGTGTTTAGCGTCAAGGTGCCGCAGTGGGTCAAGGACCGCAACAACGTCTGGCTTACCTACAGTTGGGACGGCACCGGCTTCGGCTACGAAGGGCCCGGCAACGGTAACTGCACCACCCCCTCCGGCATGGTACAGTTGGCTTTCGTTGGCGCCAATGCCATCGATGACCCCAACACCGCGGCGGACGACCGCGACCGGCGCTGGGCCACGGCCGAGAACTACATCGCCAGCCAGTGGAACACGAGTTGGTGGCACCCCAACAGCAGCCACAACAACCGCTTCTCCTACTACGCCTACTACGCCTTCACCAAGGCCATGCGCGTCGCTAAACCGCACGCGGTCGAACGCCTGAAAAGCACGGGCCTAGACTGGTTCAAGGACGATACCAACGGCATTGCGCGGCGCCTCATCAACCGGCAACTCGCCGACGGCAACTGGCCCAAAGACAACTCCGGCGGCAGTAGCAACTACGTCGGCGATGATCTGACCACGGCCTGGTCCGTGGTCATGCTCAGCCCCACTCTGTTCGTGCAACCGCCGGTCGCCGACGCCGGCGAAAACCGCGTCTGGGGCCTCGATGTCACCCTGCGCCTGGACGGTTCCCGCTCCTACCACCTCGACCCCTTCCGCGCCATCGTGCGCTACGAATGGGACCTGGATCAGGATGGCATCTACGACACCAGCAGCACCACCGATCCTACCGTGCAGGTCACCTACACGCCGCCGGGCCTGCTGATCAACGGCAGCCCCGGCGGTTCCGCCGGCACTACCTATCCGCTGGATTCGCTGCCGCGCAGCCTCACCGTCGCCCTGCGCGTTACCGACAACAACGCCACCGCCATCTCGGACGTCGACACCGTTACCATCACCCTCGCCATTCCGCCCCGCCCGCCCATCGCGGCTGCCGGGGGGCCGTACCAGGCCCGCGTCGGCGTGCCCATCACCCTCAACGGCGGCGGCTCCTTCGACATCGATCCCTCTGACTCCATCATGGCCTGGGAGTGGGACACCGACGGCGACCGCGTCTATGACGATGCCAGCGGCGAAACCGTGCAGGTGACCTTCAGCTCGGTCGGCCTCTTCAACCTCGGCCTCCGGGTCACCGACGACGCCGTTATGAACGATCTCAACCACGACGGGGTCCGGGACCCCGAGGAACGCCTTGAGGGCTTCGATTTCACCACGGTCACCGTGGTCACCAACAGCGCTCCCATCCTCAACCGCAGTGCGCGGCTGCGGTTTACCGGTATCACGGAGGACACCGCCGACCCGGCCGGAGACACCGTCGAGGCACTGCTCGCCAGCGACCCCGCGGTCCCCACTCCCGCCACCGATCCCGACGACGACCCCATCGGCATCGCGGTCACCGGTCTGACCCAGCCTGACAAAGGGATCTGGCAGTACAAGCCCGGCGACAGCGGCGACTGGCTTGCCTTCCCGGACACGCTCAGCGCCGGGAGCGCCGTGCTCCTGAGCGCTGGCAGCCGCATCCGCTTCGTCCCGGACCTGGCTTACAACAACGGCCAGACGGCCAGCCTCGAGTTCCAGGCCTGGGACCACACCTCGGGAAGCAGTGGCCAGACCGGCGTCGACGTCACCATCGCCGGCGGCGAGACCGCCTTTAGCCTGGCCAGCGACAGCGTCGACCTCCCCGTGGCCGACCTCAACGACGCCCCGCTCATCACCGTCGGCACGGACCTGCGCCTGACGACCATCACCGAAGACAATACCGACCCGCCCGGCGACACGGTTCGGGCCCTGCTCGATAGCGACCCCGGTAGCCTCCATGCCATCAGCGATCCTGATTTCGGGGCGGCCGAAGGCATCGCCGTAACCGGGCTGACGGGAACCAGTACCGGCGTCTGGCAGTTCCGCCTGGCGGGCGCAACCGCCTGGACCCCCCTCGAAGCCGTGAGCGCCAGCGCCGCCACGCTGCTGCCTGCCGACGCCGGGTTGCGTTTCCTGCCTGCCCCCGCCTATAACAACGGCCAAACCGTGCGCCTCGCCTTCAGGGCCTGGGACCTCACTGCGGGCACCCCCGGCGCCAGCAGCGTGGACTCGACGGTCAATGGCGGTACCAACGCCTTCAGCACGGGCACCGCCGAGGCGACGCTCGTCGTTACGCCCGTCAACGACGCCCCCGTTCTCAATCCGGCCGGCAACCTGGTGCTGACCGCAATCACTGAGGATGACACCGATCCGCCCGGCGACACCCTGGCGGCCATTCTTGGCAGTGACCTCAGCCTGCCCACGCCCAGCACCGACCCCGACTTCGGAGCCCTGAGCGGCATCGCGATCACCGGCCTTAGCGACCTCGATAAGGGCGCCTGGCAGTACCGCCTCGCCGGCGCGTCCTCCTGGACCGCCTTCGCGCCGGTCAGCGAGAGCGCCGCCGTCTTGTTGCCCACCGACGCGCGGTTGCGCTACCTGCCGCTGCTGAGCGTCAACAATGGCCACTCGTCCACCCTCACCTTCCGCGCCTGGGACCAGACCAGCGGCACGGTCGGCCAGAGTGGCGGAAACACCCTCGCCAACGGCGGTACCACCGCCTTCAGCACAGCGCTGGAAACCGCCACCCTCACCGTCACCGACGTCAACGACGCACCGGTTATCGAGAGCACGGTGGAACTGACCGCCCCTGAAATAGCCGCCGGGAACCCCGACCCGCCCGGCGCCGACGTGGAGAGCGTGCTGACCAGTGGCGCCCCCACAGACGGGATCTCCGACCCTGACCTCGGCGCGGTCAAGGGCATTGCCGTGACCGACTTCGGAACCCTTTCCGGCGGCCGTTGGCAGTTCCTCCTGGCAGGGGCAAGCGCCTGGCTCGACGTGCCTGCCGTCAGCCCCACGGCGGCGCTGCTGCTGCCGCCGGATGCCAAGTTGCGCTTCGTGCCGCCGTCCAGCCTGACGGACGACCGCACCCTGACCGTGAGCTTCCGCGCCTGGGACCGCTCTTCCGGCGCCGCCGGAACCAAGGCTGACACCGGCAGCAACGGCGGCACCAGCGCCTTCAGCGCCGCCGCCTACACCTTCAAACTCACCGTGCGCGGCGGCGGGGATGTCGCCGAGAATTGGTGGTATCCGTCCTTCTCCTGGGAGCCGATTCTGGCCAGCGGCGCCAGCACTCCCTACGGGTGGTACCACGTGCAGGTCTTCGCGGCAGGCAACCTGGCCGAACCCTACTTCGAGGCCAACGTCCACGGCACCACCATGACCGCGGCAGAGTACTTCCTGGCTGCCTTCGACGGCTTCCCTGGCGGCCGCTGGCTATGGCGCTACCGGCCGTGGGTTCCCGCCCTGGGCGACAAGGGCTACGGTCCCTTCACCCCCGCCTCCCTGGCAGGCACCCCCGACCCGGCCTACGTGCTCGAGCTCGACTACGGCCCCGCCGCCGTGCCGACCGACCTCGCTATCACCCACCTCGCCCCGGCCACCCCGGGCCTCTACCTGCTCTCCTTCCGGGTCGGCAATGCCCGCGGCTACGAAGTCCAGATCGTGCGTAACGGCGACGGCCAGGTACGCACCTGGAGCCATGCCTTCATCCCCGGCGAAGACCCCGACAAGCAGCAGGGCACCCTCGCCACCCACGGCCTCGACAACCCGCCCATGGACCCGCCCCTGATTCCGCGCGACGAACTGGCCACCTTGGTAGTGAACCTGCCCGAGCCGGGCGTCTATCGGGCCTCTGTGCGCGGCTTCAACCCCACCGACGAACGCGACCGCCTGCCGCCCTTCACCTTTACGGAGTTCCCCGCGCCCATCACCGTGACCTCACGGCAGCCGGCCTATGCCCCGCCCCATGCCACCGGCATGATTCCGGGTGGCAGCGATCTCATCGCCATCCCGGGCAGCGCCGAGCTCATGCCACATCGACTGCAATGGGACCCCCTGCCCGGGGCGCAGCGCTTCGTGCTCTATCTGGCTGCCGCCAACGCCTCGCCGTTGTTCAACTTTGAAGACGTCGGCAGCGCCACCCGCGTGGACGTGGCCCTGGTGCCGGGTTCCTACACCTGGCAGGTCGTCGGCCTCAACGACGAAGGGGCCGTGCCGCCGTACGGCGCCTGGAG
This sequence comes from uncultured Victivallales bacterium, assembly GCA_903834675.1. Next base: position 8,917 of record CAILKC010000840.1, read on the forward strand.
TGCCGCGCAGCATTTCGAGGTCGTGCGCAGCCTCGAGCGGCCCGCCATGATCACCCGGGTCGAACGCTTCAGCGCCACCCAGATCCGGGTCACCTGGGCCGCCGGCGGCGCCGCGCCCGATCTGGTCAGCGTCAGGCACTTCTACAGCGGTCAGCGCGCTTGGATCAACTCGGCCCCACGCGCCCTGGAGCAGGTCAACCTCCCCGCCTGCACCGGCATCCTCGAGATCGCCAGCCTCGACCGCGCCGGCTCGCACCGTGTGCTCCTGCGCGGCTACGTCCACAGCCCCTCCGGAGACCTGCCCGGCGAATGGCGCGTCTTCACCGTGCCGCGCCTGGACCTCACCGGCCGCCGGGCCACCCGGCGCTGAACCCGAACTCCGGTGAAACGGGCTACCGCCGAGTTTCACCGGAGTGGCAGGGCTGTTTCTCGACCTGTGTAATAATAGAGTCCGTCTGAAGCGCTGAAGGCGCGCTGCCATACCAGCCCAGGGCAACGCCCTGGGAATAGAATGGTTATGGGTTTGAGCCCTGTAGGGGCGAGCCATCTACCCTACCTTCGCGCCGAGGTCGCATGGTCCGCCCCTTCAGGGCTCAATCTTCGCTGTGGACGGGTACCCCGGGCGTTGCCCTGGGCGCCCGAAACGC
>CAILKC010000841.1 GCA_903834675.1 uncultured Victivallales bacterium
CCCCGCGACCTCCGCCAAGTTCTACCGGGTGGAGGCTGAGGAGTCGCGGCTGGATGTGCTGGGGCTGATCCACACCTGTCTGGACGCCACGGTACAGATTGATCTGACCACCTTCGAGCGGGTGCCGATTCGCGGCCTGCATGAAGCCGTCAACGCCGCGCTCTCGCCGCCGGGTCGACGCCAGCATCCCGGCCGCATCGCAGAGGAGGCGGTGGAACCCCAAGAGGCTGAGAGCTGAAGGCAGAAGGCCGCGCCCTGCCGCGGGTCGTCGTAACCCGACACTGGATCGGGGATGCCCGTGGCGGCCAGCGCCAGCGGCCGTTCAGGCCGGTTTCCTCGTCTACGATCTACGGTCTGCGGTTGGACTGCGCGCTGGCCGCGCCCTACGTTACCGTTGTGCAAGTGTGGCAGCGCCGCCGGAGGAGGTCTTGGCATGCTCTTCTCGTTTCACTGTCCAGCCTGCAAGGGGAGGCTTGAAGCCGATGCCTCGCTGAGCGGCAGCCAGGCTGACTGCCCGCAGTGCGGCAGGCCGGTGGCGGTTCCCGAAGCCCGGGTTGCCGCCGGGAGCACGCTGGCCGGTTTCCGCCTCGAACGCCGCCTGGGCAAGGGGGGTATGGGCGAGGTTTACCTGGCCCAGCAGCTCTCGGTGGACCGCCAGGTCGCGGTCAAGATCCTGCCGCCGGGCTTCGCCGAGAACCCGGAGGCCGTCAAGCGCTTCCTGCACGAAGGCAAGCTGGCCGCCAAGCTGGACCACGCCAATATCGTCACGGTCCACGAAGCCGGCGAGGACAGCGGTAACTACTACCTCGCCATGTCCTACGTCGAAGGCGAGTCGCTGGACCAGCGCCTGAAGCGGGACAAGGTCCTGCCCGAAGCCGAGGCCCTCACCATCGTCCGCACCATGGCCGACGCCCTGGCCTACGCCTGGGACGAGTTCAAACTCCTGCACCGCGACCTCAAGCCGGCCAATATCATGGTCGACCGCCGCAACCGGGTCTTTCTCATGGACCTGGGCCTGGCCAAGAGTCTCGGCGAAGAGAACGGCATGACCCTCTCCGGCGCCATCCTGGGGACGCCGCAGTACATGAGTCCGGAACAGGCCCAGGGCCTCGCCGATTTGGGGGTGCCGACGGATGTCTACGCGCTCGGGGCCACCCTGTACCACCTCGTCACCGGCACGCCGCCGTTCACGGGTGAGACAACGCTGACGGTGCTGCACAAGCACATGTATGAGCCGCTGCCGCCGCCGCGCTCGCGCAACCCCAAGGTGACCGACGCCTGCAGTCACCTGATCGAGACGATGATGGCCAAGGAGTCGGCCGGGCGCTATAGCGACTGGCGCGTCCTGATCGCCGACATCGACCGGGTACTGCAGGGGAAGGCGCCGGTCCGCAATCCCCTGGAGCCGGCGGTCCGCACCGGCTCTGCCGGGGCTCCCGCCGTATCCCCAGCCGTCAGCAAAGCCGACCTGGCCCGGCAGGCGCAGCAAGCCTTGGCCCGGCAGCAGCAGGCGCCGGCACCAAAACCGGCCGCGGCGCCCGCTGCGCCGGGACCGGCCAAGCGCTCGCCCTGGTTGACCATCGGCTTGGTGGCTGCGGCCGTCGTGGTGCTGGTGCTGCTGGGCGTCGTGGTCGGGCGTGGTCGCGGCCCGGCCGCCGCGGCGAAGCCCAATGGGACGGATAGGACAGATGGGACGGATGCGACGCATGGGACCGCTGGCACCGATGAAGCCCGCCCGGCGGCGTCAGCCGCCCCCGCCCCAAGTAGGCCGGGGGTGCCAGTACCCGGCCCGGCCGCGGCGCCGGTGAGCGCCACGGGCGAGCAGCCGCAGCCCAGTCAGACAAGTCCGACAGGTCAGACGGGTCAGACAGGTCAGGCAGTCCCGGCTCCCGCCGCCGCTTCCAGTGGGCCGGGGGCGCCGGTACCCGGCCCCCAGGCGCGCCAACGCGCCGTCCCAAAGCTGCGTCTAGCCGCAGGCACTCCAAAGAGTCCCGTGTCCCCCGGGACTCAGTTCCAGACCGCGCCGGCCGCCAGGCCAAGCTTTGGACTGCCGGTGGCTTGACACCGCTTTCTGTCCTTGGCGCGACCAAGCGCTCATTCCATAGCGGCCGCTGCGCGGCCTGGGCGCGGTACCGACACCCCGCGCCTACTCCAGAGACACCTTCCACCGCCTTCACGCCGAGGCCTGCCGCGCGTTGCTCCGGCCCCAGGCGGTCAGGCGCGCCAGGTCGTGGGCGCGGGAACGGCTCAACGGCGTGCAGGCCGCGATCGCGCCGGTCAGGTCATCCTGGCGGATCGGCCTGGCCCCATCGTCGAAGGCCACAAACATCGCCGAGATGACGGCCTCGGCAATCTCGGCGCTGGCGACACCCCCGAACTGAACCTGCAACGCGGACTGCTCGCGCTCGAAGCAGGTCGGCCCGACAACGCCCGGAAGCTTTTCGAGACCGCCGGCGGGCCGCTGGGTCAGGCGCTGCTGGCCCAGATCGAGGCGCAGCGGGCGGAGGCGGGCGAGGCGGCTGCGGAGCGCGCCCTGAGCGAGCTGTTGCGCCAGATCAGCGGCTCGCCGGAACTGGGGAAACCAGCCAAGGTCACCGCTGCTATCCGCAAGCGCTGCGGCACCGATCCCAAGCGCTGCGAGGATGGCCGCCGGTTGCTGGCGGGGTTCGAGAAGGAGTGGGGCCGGAAGGAGCCAGGGAAGACGTGGGTGCCTGTCCTCCAGGAGGCCTTGGCCTATCCGCCGCGCCAGGACTGGACCGTCCCTGATTTTGGCCTGGAGCTGGTCTGGGTGGCGCCCGGCAGCTTCCAGATGGGAGCGGCAGATGTGGCGCGGCCGGTGCATGCGGTGCAGATCTCGCGCGGCTACTGGATCGGGAAGTACGAGGTGACCCAGGCTGAGTACGAAGCCCATATGGGCAAGAACCCGAGCACGTTCAAGGGCGCGCGGAACCCGGTCGAGACGGTGTCCTGGAGCGACGCCGTGGCGTTCTGCACGAAGCTGACGGAGCGGGAGCAGAAGGCGGGGCGCCTTCCAGAGGGGTACGAGTACCGCCTGCCGACGGAGGCGGAGTGGGAGTACGCGGCGCGGGGCGGGGTGAAAGGCCAGGTCACTTCGGCAGGCTCAGGGCAGGGCTTCACCTACAGTGGCTCGAACAACGGTGACGAGGTCGCGTGGTACTACGGCAACTCGGGCGACAAGCGGCTGGACGATACAGAGGCGGACGCCAAGAAGCGGGAAAGTAACCTGTCCAGCAAACAAGTGCCGGACGCACCCGGTGGGGCAGAAGAAGCCGAACGAACTGGGGCTGTACGACCTGTCGGGCAATGTCTTCGAGTGGTGCCTGGATTGGTATGACTCCGGGTACTACGGCCGGTCGCCGACCGTCGATCCCGCGAACACGCAGGCGGCCGCCGAGCGCGTGGCGCGCGGCGGCAGCTGGAACAACGGCGCCGGGCGCGTGCGGTCGGCCGTCCGGGACGGGGACAGGCCGGGCCCCGCGGAAAGCTTCCTGGGGTTCCGCGCCTGCCTGGCTCCGCAGTCCGCAGGCAAGTAAGAGGCGCGGAGCGGAAGGCCGACCGGCCACCACGCCACGCGCCTGGAGGGCAAGAGCAGGCCGCCTGGGGGGCGGCCGTATCGCCGCCGCTGGAGATGCGGTGGGCTCCACCGCCGCGCCTGAGGCCAGGCGCCTCTCCAGGGGAAGGGAGATGCGGTGGGGGGCCACCGCCGCGCCTGAGGCCAGGCGCCTCTCCAGAAGACCGTGGAGCTGCGGTGGGCC
>CAILKC010000842.1 GCA_903834675.1 uncultured Victivallales bacterium
CCAGAGACGACCCAACGGTCGGCGCTCCCAGGATGATGGAGCGGCCGCGGCTCGCGGCCAGAGACGACCCAACGGTCGGCGCTCCCAGGATGATGGAGCGGCCGCGGCTCGCGGCCAGAGACGACCCGACGGTCGGCGCTCCCAGGATGATGGAGCGGCCGCGGCTCGCGGCCAGAGACGAAGGAGGAGCAAGATGATGCAACGGCTATTCCTCAGTGTGATCCTGACGGGGGCGTGGTGCGCCGCGGCGCCGGGGGTGTGGTATGTGTCGCCCGAGGGCAACGACGCCTGGACGGGGACGCGCGAGGCGCCCAATGCGGAACGGACCGATGGGCCGTTCGCCTCCCTGGCCGCGGCCCGCGACGCCAGCCGCAAAACTCCCGGCGAACCGCGCCGGATTGTGCTGGCGGCGGGACGGTTCTTCCTGGCCGAAACGCTGCTGCTGGATGCCCGCGACTCGGCCTTGACCATCGAAGGCGCCGGCGCCGGGAAGACCATCCTCTACGGCGGGCGGCAAGTGCAGGGCTGGGCCGCTGACGGCGAAAAATTCTGGTCGGCCAAACTGCCGGCGGACGCGCCGAAATGGTCCTTCCGCGTCCTGGTCGTCAATGACGCGATCCAGGACCGGGCGCGGTTGCCCGAGAAGGGCTATCTGGAACATGAGACCACCTTCGCCGTGCGCTGGATGAGCACGGCCGGCGGCGGCTGGGAACGGAAGCCCACCGCGGCAGAGTTGACCACCCTGCGCTACAAGGCCGGCGATCTGCCCGCAGATCTGCGCACGGAAAATGCCGAGGTGACCGTCAGCCACATGTGGGACGAGTCCACGGTCGGCATCGCCCGGCACGATGTCGCGACCCGGACGCTGACCCTCTCCAGCCCCTGCGACCACCCGCCCGGCGCCTTTGGCGTGCCGCGCTATGAGATATGGAACACGCGCGAGGGCATGCTGCGTCCCGGGCAGTGGTATCTGGACCGGGTTGAGCGCAAGGTCACCTACTGGCCGCGCGCCGGAGAGAATCTGGCCACTGCCGTGGTGGTAGCGCCGACCCTCGAGACACTCATTCGCGTGGTCGGCCAAGGCCAGGCACACGCCAAGGATATCGCCATCCGCGCCCTGACCCTTGCGGCGACCGACGCGCCGTTCAAATCGGCCGGCTTTGGGGCGGTGAACTGGCCCGGCGCCATCGATCTCGCCTATGCCGACCGGGTCAACATCCAGGATGTCGAGGTCGCGAATGCCGGCGGCTGGGGCGTCCGCGAGTGGGGTGGCCGGGAACTCGTGGTTCAGGGCTCTCGTCTGCATCACCTCGGCGGCGGCGGGGTGCGCTTTGGGGAGACGGCGCGCATCGAGGGCAACGACATCCACGACATCGGACTGGTCAGCGCCAGCGCCGTCGGCATCGTCGGTGGCGGCACCAAGAGCCTCATTCGCCGCAACGTGATCCATGACACGCCGTATTCGGGCATGTGCGTGGGCGGCACCGAGACCGTGATCGAAGAGAACCTGCTCTACCGCTGCATGCTGGTGCATCATGATGGCGCGGCCATCTACATGGGTGGAGGCAAGCGCTGCATCATCCGCCGTAACCTGGCCCGCGACATGGCTGAGGTCGGCAAAGGCTACGGCGTCTCGGCCTACTACCTCGACGAGAAGTGCCAGGACTGCGTGGTGGCGGAGAATGTCTCCATCAATATCTCTCTCGCCGCGCAGAACCACATGACCCTGAACTGCGAACTCCGCGATAACGTCTTCATCAACGAGGGCGACCTGCAAATCGCATTTTCGCGCTGCGCGGGCCACAAGGTCAGCGGTAACACCTTCCACACCGGCGGCAAGCTGGATGTCCGTGAACCGGAGGCGGTAACCGAGTGGAAGGACAACCGCATCTTCGCCAGAAACGCGACCGGCGCCACGATCACCGATGCCCTGCCGACCACGCCCTTCACGCCGCGCGAAGGGCCACGCTCGCTCAAACCGCAAGCGCTGGCCCCGCCGCCGGTGATCGACGGCAAGATGGGCGACAACGAATGGCCCAGTGGCGGCATCGCCCTCGGCGAGCGCCCCAACCAGCGGAGTGTCCGGGGCGCGCCCACCAGCGTCAAGATCCATGTCGACGCCACCCACCTGTACATCCTTGCCAACACCGTGACCATGTTCCCCGAACAGCGCAAGCTGGGAACGGAGTGGGGCAAGGACGAAGGCATCGAACTGGCGCTTGAGGCCAAGCCGACCGGCGCGGCCGTCGTGGTGCAGGTCTTGCGCGGTTTCAGCGACGGCACCTTCCGTGCCCTCGAGATCGGCGGCGCCACGGCCGAGCAGGCCGCTGCCTTCGCCAAGACCGTGCGCTACGGCGCCTCGGTCGACAAGACCGTCTGGCGGGCGGAATGGGCCGTGCCGCTGTCGGCGCTGGGCGTGGCGCCGGGGGCAAAGACGCTGCTGCCGTTCAACCTGACCGTCTATCGCAGCGAAGACAATGTGTTCGCCCAGTACGCCGGCACACTGGGCGAGACCTGGGAACTGAAGCGCGGCGGGCGTTTGATGCTCAACTGGGACCGCGAACCGGTGCCGACCGCGGCGCTGGCCGTCGCCACGCTCGGACCGGCGCCGACCCTGGGCGGCGCCGCGGCCGGTGACTGGCCAGGCACCCCGCTCAAACTCGCGCAGACCCCGGACGGGGCGCCGCTGCCCGCCATGCCTGCTGCCGCGAACGTGGTGCGTAGCGCGGGCGAGCTCTACGTCCGTATCGTGGTGCCCGTAACCTCCGTGAAGAACATTACCAAAGGCGCTGCCTGGCGCGCGGACGATGGGGCCGAGGTCTGCCTTCTCGGCAAGACTCCGGACGGCGCCAAGGCGGTTTGGGTCATCCGCGGCTTTGCCGGCGGCGCGTTTGAGCTCAGCGACGAAGCCGGGGTGCCCGCCCCAGTCAGTGCCGGGATACGCGCCAAGATCGCCTTCGCGGCCCGCCTCACCGCGAGCGGCTGGGAAGGCGAATGGCGACTGCCATTGGCCGCGCTCGGTATCAAGACCGACGCGCCGGTTCCCTTCAATCTGGGCGTCTTCCGCACTGAGGACCGCCAATGGATCAACTGGATCGGCACCGAGGGCCCCACCTGGAAACTGGAGAGCGCCGGGCGCCTGAAACTCGAGTAGGAGTGCTACCCTACTGCCCAAGGCATAGGCACCGGAGGTCGTGGTATGGCATTGCGTTTTCTCGATGCGAATGTCGCAGTCGGTCGGCCGCGCAACCAGGCCTTGTTCGCGCCGCTGGCGACGCCGGCGGAGTTGCGGGCCTACCTGGTTGGGGTCGGGCTGGCCGGGGCGCTGCTTTGGCACTGGGCTCAGTCCGACGGCCATCCCGAGGCGGGCAACCCGCTGCTGGAGCCCTTCCGGCAGGGCGCCGACGAGCTCTGGGTCTGCTGGGCGGTCCTGCCGCCGCTCACCGGCGAGCAGCCGAACCTGATCGAACGCCTGCGGGCGGGCAAGGTGGCGGCGGTACGGCTGTTCCCCCAGTCGCACCGCTACCCGATGAACCGCGTGGCCTGGGGTGAGTTGCTGGAGACCTTCAGCGCCGCGCGTCTGCCGGTGCTGCTCTCGCTCGAACAGGGCTGCAATTGGGATCAAGTCTATGCTCTGCTCGCTGATTACCCCAGCCTGACCTGCATCCTCTGCGACATTGGCACCTGGAGCATGGACCGCTTCACCTACCCACTGCTGGAACGTTACCCGAACGTCCATCTCGAGACCGGCATGCTCTCGATCACCGACGGCGGGGTCGAGGCCGCGGTGGCGCGCTTCGGCGCCCAGCGCCTGGTATTCGGCACCGGCTTCCCGAAACGCTACGCCGAGGCGGCCATGCTGCAACTGACCCACGCCGCCCTCCCCGCCGCCGACCTCGAGGCTATCGCGGCGGGCAACCTGGTGCGCCTGCTGAAGGAGACCAGCCTGTGAGCACCGCCAGTTCGCTGCGCGAACGCTTCTTCCGCGAGGGCAGACTGAGCGACTGCCCGGTCTACGACCTGCATGGGCACATGGGCCCCCTGCAGGGCGCCTGCCTGCCCCGCTGCACACCCGAGGCGATGGTCGACGCTATGGCGCGCGCCAATGTCCGCCTGACCGTGTTCTGCCATCACGATACGCTGATGCTGCCCGATCTCGGCAACCGCCTCAACGCAGAGGCCGTGGGGCGCTTCCCGCAGCGCTTCCGGGCGTACTGCGGCATCAATCCCAACTACCCTGAGATTGTGCGTCAGGACGTCGCCGCGTTCGATCAGGGGCGCGATGTCTACGTAGGCTTCAAGTTCCTGGCAGACTACCACGCCATTCCGATCACGGATTCACGCAACGCGCCGGCCTGGGAGAAGGCGGATGCTGACGGGCTGCTGGTGCTGGTGCATACCTGGGGCGGCAGCGCTCTGGACGGACCCGAGCAGGTCCGCGCCTGTGCGACGAAGTACCCCAAGGCGCACATCCTGATGGGGCACTCCTGCCATGGCGCCTGGCAGCAGGCCGCGGCGCTGGCGGCCGAGTTCCCCAATGTCTACTGCGAGTTGACCGCCGTGCTCGATGACCGTGGCGCGGTGGAGATTCTGGCACACACGGCCGGCTCCCGCAAGATCATCTTCGGCACCGACACGCCGTGGTTTAGCCACCATAACTACATCGGCGCGCTGCTGGGCGCCGAACTGACCGACGACGACCGCCGCAACATCCTCTACCGCAACGCCAGGCGCTTGTTATCGCCGCTGGTGTCCAGCACCGTGCTGGGGCCTGACCCCGAGGCGTAAACGCGGATCCTGACACCGCCCGGTTGCCCACCCGGGCGCCCGCCCTGGAGCCGGCGGTCCCCGCCGTATGCCCATCCTCCCGCCCTGGAGCCGGCGGTCCCCGCCGTATGCCCATCCTCCCGCCCTGGAGCCGGCGGTCCCCGCCGTATCGCCTCGCGGCGTCCCGCCCTGGAGCCGGCGGTCCCCGCCGTATCCCCTGGCGGCGTCGCGCCCTGGAGCCGGCGGTCCCCGCCGGATCCCCTGGCGGCGTCGCGCCCTGGAGCCTGCGGTCCCCGCCGTATCCCCTGGCGGCGTCGCGCCCTGGAGCCGGCGGTCCCCGCCGTATCCCCATCCAGAGACGGCGGAAGTCCTGCCCTCCGGCATGACGGCCCGCCGACCTCCACGCCCTGCGGGCGGAAGAAACGGCCAGGGATGGCATCTCTAATCCGCCTTGCGTCAGAGCCGACAGGTTCTATAATGAACAGCGCGGTGCAGCCCCCCTGTCAACGAACCGCCGCGCCAGCCGAGGAGCGTTCGTCCATGCACAGTCCGAAGTGGAGCATCTTCTACGACTTCCACACCCAGGTTGCTCAGCCCGACGTCGGCGAGACCTTCGACGCCGATGCCTTCACCGGCCGACTGAAGCAGTGCGGGGTCGACTTCATCGTCTTCCACGCCCGCTGCAACCTGGGCATGGCCTACTACGACACCAAGGTCGGCATCCGGCATCCGTCGCTGCAGTACGATCTCATCGGCAGAATGTCTGAGGCTTGTCGCAAGAACGGCATCACCCTCTCGGTGTACTTCAACGTCGGCCTCAGCCACGAGGAGGGTCTGCTGCACCGCGACTGGCTGAAGGTGCAGCCCGAGGGGCATGTTTATACTCCGGACCGCATGAACCACTTCTTCCGGCTGATGTGCTACAACACGGACTACGCCGAGCACCTGCTGGCGATGATCCGGGAAGTGATCGCGGGCTACCCGGTGGCGGGGCTATTCCTCGATTGTATGCACCGCACGCCCTGCGTGGGAGTCGAGTGCATCCGCGAGATGAAGCAGCGCGGCATGGACTGGCAGGATGCGGCGCAGGTGGCGGAGTTTGCTCGCCTCTCGCAGGTGCGCATGGCGCAGCGTATCCGCGACGCGGCCTTGGCCGTCCGGCCGGACCTGATGCTGTACTTCAACGGCGTCAGTGCCGAGGACCAGGCTGAGATTGGCACGTACCTGGAGTATGAGTGCCTGCCCACCGGCGGCTGGGGCTACGAGATGCTGCCCGTCTACGCGCGTTACCTGCGCAACCTCGGCAAGCAGGTGCTCAACATGACGGGGCGCTTCCATCGCTCCTGGGGTGACTTCGGCGGCATCCGTTCCGAGGCCGGGCTCGAGTACGACTGCGTCTACGGACTGGCCAATGGCCTGCGCCCGACCATCGGGGACCACTACCACCCGCGCGGGGATCTCAACCCCGCGGTCTTCGATCTGATCCAGACCATCTACGGCCGTCTGCAGAAGCTGGAGCCCTGGATCGAGGGCGCGGTTCCAGCGGTGGATACCGCGGTGGTCGCCAGCGGTCCGGAGGCTCTCGGCGGCGCGGTCATTGGCGCCACCCGCATGCTCTGCGAGCTCAAGTCGCAGTTCGACGTGGTCACGCCGGCGGCCCGCTGGAACGACTACCGGCTGCTGGTGCTGCCTGACACGACGGTTCTGGACGAGCCCCTTGCCGCCCGAGTGCGGGCGCACCTGGAGCGGGGCGGCGCCGTGATTGCCAGTCACCGTTCCGGGCTGGACCCTGCCCGCCGGGGGTTTGTGCTGCCGGAGTGGGGCGTGCGCTACGTCGGCGAGGATGCGGTGGTGAACGAGAAATGGGACAAAGGGCAGCAGAGCGGCTATGCGCTCCCCGAACCCGCCTACTTCCGCGCCGAGGGCGCCGCGGCGGTCGGCCTGCCGGATATGCCGGTGAACTGCTACGAGCGCGGCGCCCTGGTCGAGGCGCTCTGCGGCAGTGCGGTGCTCGCCCGCGTGGTCTCGTCCTACTTCCCACGCCACTGGGATGGCGAGCATCATCACCTGTACATCGCCCCAGATCGGGTGACCGAGCGGCCCATGGTAACCCACAACGGACGGGTCGTCTATATCAGCCATCCGCTGTTCACCTCCTACCACCGCTACGCGCCGCTGCCCGTGCGCACCTTGGTGGGCAACCTCATCGGTGCCGTGCTGCCCGATCCCCTGCTGCGGGTCGAGGGCCTGCCCTCCTTCGGCCGGGCGATGGTGACGCGGCAAGCGAGTCGGCGGATGGTCTGGCTGACGGCCTACGTGCCCGAACGCCGGGGCGTGTCCATCGACATGATCGAAGAACCGATCAGCCTGCGCCAGACGCTGGTGCGACTGCGCCTCGACGGTCGGCCGCCGCGCCGAGTCTATCTCGCCCCCACCGGCACCGAGTTGCCGTACACCCTGTCCGCTGGCTACATCGTGGTGACGGTCCCCGAGCTCACCGGCTACGCCGTCGTGGTGTTTGAGGAATGAATGGATCCCCAGCAGGCATTTACGGAGCTGCGGCGACGGCTCGACAAGCTGCTCATGCTCAACCCCGACCTCGGCGTCGTGGAGCTGCAAGAGCTGTATGGCCTGGCCGACCGCGCCGCGGCGGACCGTTTCGGTGAGATCGAAGCCTTCACCAACCGGCTCATCAGCCTGTATCTCGAGAGCCCCGCCAAGCGTGTATCTGAACAGATTCTGACGGAGTACTTTCACGAATTGGGCCGTTCGGCACGGCTGCTGGCCGAAAGCGGCGCGGTGGACAAAGAACTGCGCCAGGCGACCGCGGCACAACAATCCGTGGCCTTGGTCCCGCAAGAACTCTACACCCCCCTCGAATGGTGCAGGGTGCTGTGCGCCTCGGAACTGCCACACGACCTCATGAAGGCGGTGGAAGCCTGCCGTCGACGCAGTGAACTCGTCAGCACCGTGCTCGAATACGCCTTAGTGGTCATGCAGCGCTTGGATGTGGACCAGGCCCTGCGCTGGCAACTGGCCTTCCTCGAAACCAACCGCGGGCAACTGGATCCAGACCTGGTCCGCGATCTGATCAACGCCTGGCTCACCCGGCCCACCCTGCCGCGGGCGGCGCTGGCCTGGGCTGAAGCCTGGAGCGCCGACCAGAATCTGCTGCGGCTGTGGCCGCACGTGGTGCGTCGCGCCGACCGTCTGCTCTGTCAACATGCGCTTGACGCCTGGATCGCGCCGACCCCGGCCCGCGGCGCCATGTTGGCGCGCCTCCATCGGCTGGTCCGGGAGCAGGAAACCGATGACCGCAGCCTGCTCGCCTGGCTCAAGTCCGCGCTCACCGACATGGGGGAAACCATCCTGCGCTTCGTCAGCCTCAGTCGACAGGTGGACGCTCCCGATGCCGCGCCGCAGCCCTGGCGCAGTGGCGCCATCGTACGCGAAATCCTGCGCGTCGAGAGCCTGTTTACGCCGGTGCTGCTCACGGCGGACCGCATCCTGGATGTGCCCGATGGCGCCAATACCTTCGCGGTCGCCTTCTTCGGACTGGTCGGCAAAGGCCGTCAGTTGTGGGAAGCCAAGCTCCATCGCCTGGCCGAGCGCGCCGTACGCCAGGCCTTTCTCGAGGACATGCGCGCCGGTGTCGGTCCCCTGCGCACCATCGAGAGGCTGACCTTCGGGGACCAGCAGGCCTGCGAGTGGGCCATGGGCGAACTCGATGCGGCGACCCTCCAGTTCGACTCGGTTCGGCAGCGTGAAGGAGTCGTGCGCTTCTTGAGTGTCTTCCTCGCCAGCTACCGCGAACAGGAATTGCTGGGCGGCGAGGTCCTGCGGCGCTACCGCAGTCTCATGAAGCTCATGCACGAGGATCACCTGCGCCGCGTCCTGGCGCCGGACCACTTCGAAGAGGTGATGCGGCGCTCGATTCTGCGGGACCTGGCCTCGGTGGCGGCCGAGGCACGGCGCTACCTCAGCCGGCGTCGGGCACTGGAGAGCAGTCTGCCGGAACTGGTGGCCACCGAAATCGAATTCACCCAGGGGATCCGGCGGCGGCGACTCCGTCTGATCCACACGCTTCTCGGATGATCGCGGCCAGACGCTCCCACTGCCGGGCAACCCGCTCACGCTCCTCAGGAACCGCGATCACGCGCACCGCGAAGGTGCGCAGGTAATCCCCCTCCAGCGAGCGGACATGGTCACGGTCCTTCTCAAATAACCCGAAACCACCCTCGGCCCCGGCAGAGTAGATGCGCACGTCTTGTGGCAGGAGCTTGCGGAAGTAGGGCATGGGGGCCACCAGGATGTCCCCCGCCGGCAGTCCGCAGCATGCCGCCAGGCGCTCCTCAAGGGCAAACAGTGCCTGACAATCAGCACAGAATTCGGCGAAGCGGCGCAGGGGCGGCCGGGGCCACTCCAGAACATGCATCGGCTTGCCCGAACAGCGCTCGACAAAGCCGTAGCCCTCCGGTCGGATGGCCAGTACCGTCCGGTGCAAGCGCCGGCTGGCCAGGCGTGCCTCCAGGCGTCGGGCCACCGCGCTGCGCCCCGAGCGCAGCCAGCCGGTAAGGTCCTCGTCCGTCATCGGCCACAGATCCTGTGGCTCCGCACTGCGACGCATGGCAAACTCTTCCTGCACCGCGCGCTGCAGAAGGCGCTGGGCGCTCAGGGCGGCCTTATTCAGATAGCCGTGCTGGTGCAGGTACGAGTAGAACTTCTGCAGCCGCTTCACCTCCTCGATGAATTTCTCCTCGATGGCCAGGATATCGCCGTCCAGGACCGTGTAGAACTGGATCTTCTCGATGTCCGGCGCGCCGGCAAAGCCGATATGGAGGGCGTCGCGCATCAGGTAGTCGAGCTTATCGGTTCCCAGATTGCGGTCCGTGACCCACTGCGCCAGCCCTTGTTGCCCGCGCATCATGGCGGCGATGTCGTCAAAGCCGACCCCGCATTCGCGTAGTTCGCCGCGCATGTTGTCGAGGCAGCGCAGGCCGTACTCATGGTGGTTGCCGCCCAGGATGGGCTCGATCTGGTGCGAGAAAGGCCCATGCCCGATGTCATGCACCAGGGCAAAGGCGCAGAGCAGTCGCCGCTGTTCCTCGCCCAGGCTGTGGATGCGCCCGAGCCGCTGGGTCAACCCCAGGCAGCCAACCGCATGCTCGAAGCGTGTGTGTACCGCCCCTGGAAATACTAGATAATTGACGCCCAGTTGCTTGCGACCGCGCAACTTCTGGAAGCTAGGGTGATCCAGAAGCGGGCGCAGGGCGCCTACATCCACCGGCGGTGAAGCCGGAATGCAGATGGAGTGCAGAGGCATCACGGCAGTGTCGCCTTTCGCGTCTAACCCAGGCCTGCGCTCAACCGACGTAACCGGCAGACTATAGCCGCTGTTCCGGGCCAGCGTCACGCCGACGGTCCCCAACTGGACGGCCACCACGGCGCGAGCTACGGTAGGGCCAGCCGGAATCCAGCCTGTGGAGGGTGTTTGCAGCATGGCCACGCCAGCCCGTCCCAACATCCTTCTGTTCTTCACCGACCAGCAGCGGGGCGACACCCTCCATGCCTTGGGCAATCCGGTGATTCGGACGCCCGCGCTGGACCGGCTGTGCCACTCCGGGGTGGCTTTCACCAATGCCTTTTCGCCCTCGCCGGTGTGCGTGTCGGCGCGTTGCAGCCTGATCCACGGACAGTATCCGCTGCACACGGGCTGCTACGAGAACACCGTGATGCCGACGGACGGCCGACAGACCTTCATGGCGGCACTGACCGCGGCGGGCTACCGCACCCACGGCATCGGCAAGTGCCACTTCACCCCCGACCTCTACGCCCTGCGGGGCTTC
This sequence comes from uncultured Victivallales bacterium, assembly GCA_903834675.1. Next base: position 10,614 of record CAILKC010000842.1, read on the forward strand.
GAAAGCCGCGAGACTCAGGAGGAACTGATCGGGAACCCGGAGCGGGATGACTACCTCAGGTTCCTCCATGCCAATGGGTTCCGCCACGTTTGCGATCCCCACGGTATCCGCGGCGAGATGTACTACATCCCGCAGCCCAGCCAGTATCCGGCGCACTTGCACCCGACCCAGTGGGTTGGCGATCGTTCCAGCGCCTACATCCGGGAGAACGCGGGCAGCGAGCGACCCTGGTTCCTCTATTCGAGCTTCATCCATCCCCACCCACCCTTTGCGCCGCCCAACCCCTGGCACAAGCTCTACCGCGGGCCACTGATGCCGTTGCCAAACGTGCCCCCTGACTACGAAGCACTGCACACCTTCATCAACCGCTTCCAGAACCGCTACAAGTACCGTGACCAGGGCATCGACCAGAACCTGCTGCGCTGCATCAAAGCCTACTACTACGCCTGCATCTCGTTCATTGATTTCCAGGTGGGCCGCGTGCTCGAGGCCTTGCAGGATACCGGTCAGCTCGATAACACCCTGATCCTGTTCACGGCGGACCACGGCGAGCACCTTGGCGACTACCACTGCTTCGGCAAGCGTTCCATGCACGACTCCTGCGCCCGCATCCCCTTGTTGGCCAGCCTGCCGGGGCGCTTCGAGCCGGGGCGGGTCTGCGAGCGGTCGGCGAGTTTGGTCGATATCGCCTCGACGGTCTGCGCGGCGGCGGGGGTGGGCCTCACCTCGCATGCCCTCGACGGCGTCGATCTGGCGGACCTGGCCAGCGGGGCCGCGGCGCGTCAGATGGTCTTCGCGCAACACGCCTTCGTGCCCTTCACGCCGCAAGGGGCCGCGCTGCACCAAACGCCCGAGGGCCGCGCGGCGCTGTCAACCTACATGAGTGTCAGCCAGAAGTGGAAATACGTCTACAGCGCTCCCGACCACCGCGAGTTCCTCTTCGACCGCGTGACCGATCCGCTGGAAACACGCAACCGCGCGGGCCTGCCGCTGTGTCGGCCAGCCGTCAACACCATGCGCACGGCACTCATGGACCACCTGCGCGCTGGCGGCGAGACGGGCGGTATCGCCGCCGATGGCCAGTGGCGTGAATTCCCGCGCTTGACCATCCCGCCGGACCCTGATGCGCTCCTGCTTATCCAAGATCATCCCTGGCCGGATACACGCATCCCGGGGTATACTGAACCCTAGCCTGAACTATTCACCACCAAGATCACGAAGATCACCAAGATAATGCAGGGCAAATGGTTGCACGATTCTCACCGTTTTAACTCTTCTTTAGGACCCTTCGATTCTACTACACTCGACTCTTTCACCACAGAGGACACAGAGGTCACAGAGGGTCGCAATAGAGGATGGGCGATATGCACATAACCTACTCTTCTCCAGTGTGTTATTCTCTGTGCTCTCGGTGCTCTCTGTGGTTTACAGAATTGAGAATCGAAAGGCCCTGACCTCTTCTTTGTGTTCTTGGTGCTCTTGGTGGTTGGAATGGCCATTCATGAATAAGGCAGGCTAGAGCGGAAACAGATGAGGCACCCAAGTATGAACCTAAGAAGTGCGACCGCCATGATTCTCTCTGTTGGGATGACGTCATGCGTCAGTCCGGTCCGCGATGCAGGGAAGAGCCAGGAGGCCCCCTCGGCGGGCTCGGCCTCATTTCATGTCGCGCCGGACGGCAGCGACACCAACCCCGGTACCCCGGCGCAGCCCTTTGCCTCCCTGGAACAGGCCCGGAAGGCGCTCCGGGCGCTGCGGCAGAAGGGGGCGTTGCCGCAGGGCGGGGTGACGGTCTGGATTCGGGGTGGAGTCTACGAGCTGCCGCAGCCGCTGGAGTTCAGCGCCGAGGATTCCGGCACTGAGGCCAGTCCGATCGAGTACCGGGCCTGCCAGGACGAAGAGGTGCGCCTGGTCGGTGGCAGAGTCGTTCCGGGCTGGCAGCGGGTGACTGCCCCCGCGGGGTTGGCTCGCCTGGCACCCGCCGCGCGCGGGGATGTCTACGAAGCTGATCTCAAGGCGCTCGGCATCACCGACCTGCAAGGCATCAACGGTCCGGGCAGCTACCAATCCGATCCGGGCCTGGAGCTCTTCTTTAACGACCAGCCGATGACCCTGGCGCGCTATCCTAACGAGGGGTACATGCACATCGGCGACGTGTTCGACGTCGGCGGCGTGGTCAAAGGCGGCAAGGCCAAGACCCCCGAAGGCCGCTTCGTCTGTGACGACCCGCGCCCGGCGCGTTGGGCCGCCGAGAGGGACATCTGGCTCCATGGCTTCTGGGTCTGGGACTGGGCCGATGAGCGTATCCCTCTCGGGAGCGTGGATCCCGCCACCAACACCCTCGGCCTCGCACCTAAGCCCGGACGCTCCTACGACCTGCGCAAGGGCCAGTGGTTCTACGCCGAAAACGTCCTGCCCGAGTTGGACCGCCCCGGCGAGTGGTACCTCGACCGCGACACCGCAAAGCTCTACTTCTGGCCGCCAGCCAAGCTCACCTCAGGGCGGGCCATGGTCTCGGTGGTGCGGGACCTTCTGCGGCTCAACGACGCCTCCCATATCACCTTCCGCGGCCTCCTGATCGAGGCTGGCCGGGGCAGTGCGGTCGTGGTCAAGGGGGGCACCAACGTGCGCGTGGTCGGCTGCACCCTCCGCAATATGGGTAACTGGGCCGTGAAGGTCTACGGGGGCACTCAGCATGGCGTGGTCGGCTGCGACATCTACCAGACGGGCCAGGGCGGCATCCATCTCGAAGGCGGCGACCGCAAGACGCTGACCGCCGCCGGGCACTACGCCGACAACAACCACATCCACCACACCTCGCGCTGGGATCCGGTGTACCAGCAAGCCATCGCGCTGCGGGGCGTCGGCCAGCGTGCCACCCACAACCTGATCGACAACGTGCCCCATATCGCCATCGGCTTTGCCGACAACGAGATGACCATCGAGTACAACGAGATCCACAGCGCCGTCTTCCAGTCCAACGACGCCGGCGCCATCTACACCTCGCCTCCCGATGAAACCTGGTCCATGCGCGGACACAAAATCCGTTACAACTACCTGCACAACATCCACGGGTTTGAGGGCAAGGGCTGCTTTAGCGTCTACCTCGACGACTGCTTCTCGTCGGCGGACATCTCGAGCAACATCTTCTACGATGTGGCCACCCCCATCCTCATCGGTGGCGGCCGCGACAACCCCATGACCAACAACCTCTTCATCAACTGCGTTAAGGCCTTCAGTATCGATGCCCGTGGCCTCGGCTGGGCCAAGGGCGTCGGCGTCTCGGCCACCCAGGAACTGCGTGACCTCAATTATCAGAAACCGCCCTGGTCGGTCAAGTACCCGGAACTGGTGGGCATCCTCGAGGACGAGCCCCTGGCGCCCAAGGGCAACCTCATGGCCCGCAACCTCTGCTGGGGTGGCCCCTGGGGCTGGATCCAGCCTCAGGCGCTGCCTGGAGTCAAGGTCGAGGATAACCTCATCGATACCGACCCGCGCTTTGCCGGCAAGCCCCCGAAGGACTTCCGTCTGAAACCCGACTCGCCCGCCTGGAAGCTGGGATTCAAGGCGATCCCGTTCGCGGATATCGGCGTCTACCAGAGCGCCGAGCGGGCATCCTGGCCGGTCACCTCCAGCCTGCGTCGGGACCCCGTCCCGCCGGTCGCGAAGCCGAAACCGCCCCGCCAGGCCGGTCCGGCCCCCGTCTTCGACATCCCTCGCCGGTCGAACCCGGTGACGATCGACGGGATCCTCACCGCCGCGGAGTGGTTCGGCCTGGATCCGGCCAGAGGGCTGATCCTGCAGGAAGGCGTCGAAGGTGAGAGGGTCGCCCCACCCACGAAAGCCTGGCTCGCCTGGGATGACGAAGCCCTGTACATCGCCTTCGACAATGCGGTCAACAAGGACATCCCCATGCTGCGCGAAGACACCTGGGGCGCCTGCGACGCCGTCGAGGTCTCCTTGCGGAACGCCGCCTTGGGCGACAAGGCCCCGATCCTGGTCCTGCGCGGTTTCAGCAATGGCACCTTCACCTCGAGCGATGAGGCGGGCGCCTCTGCGGAAGTCGCCCGCAAGGCCGGCGCCAACGTGCAGTACAAGGCGACGGTCATCGACGCCGGTCGCTGGGTGGCCGAAATGCGCTTGCCCTTGGCCTCCTTGGGTATCGCGCCCAAGGCGACCCTGCGGGTGCCCTTCAACCTCGCCGTGCGCAAGCAGGGCGAGGCCCCCTGGGTCCTGTGGCGCGGCACGGGCAATTGCACCTGGTATGTCCCCGAAGCTGGCCTGATCCGCTTCGCGCCCTGAAGCACACACGCCCCAGCGGACCCGGCACGGACCACCCAATGCGGCTAAGGGAGTTGGCACTTGCTGAAGTACCATCGGAACGCCGAACATCGAACGTCCAACGCCAAACGTCGAAGTGGGGAAGCCGAGGAGACAACGCCCATCTCGCGGTACATTGACAGATGCCAACTCCCTAAGTTTCTGGCCGCAGCCTCGGTTGCCGACGGGCAAGTAGGTCGGGGGTGCCAGTACCCGACCCCGGTCGCCGGCTTGGCTGGCGACCGGCAATCGCCCCGCACAGCCCAACAGAACGAGAAACGTAGCAGCATGGGTGGGTATCTGGGCCTCGCGACACGGGTGGGGATCGTGCGCCTGGCCTGGCTTCCGCAGGCCGAACTCGCGGCTACCGTGTCCGAGGACTTCAGCAGGCTGGCTTCGGACTTCAGCAGCTTCCCCGGCGGGACGATCAGAAACGTCCTCCTGCGGACCGCGTTCGAGGCGGCGACCGATGGACAGACGATCACCGACGCCATCCTGCGCCGGTGCGCCGATGACGAGCAGCCGCTACGGAAGGAGCGGCAGAGCCTCGGCTCTTGCGGAAAGAGACGACTGCGGTGCGCCAGGGGCTATCCTGCCGGTCCGTCGCATTCGTACCGCCTCAGCCTGATTGCATTGCAGGAAGTGGCTTGTATTGTGGACGATTGCGCGGACCGAATGAGGGTGGTGGTTGGGAAATTCCGACGGAGTCCGCGTCGGGGGGTGAAGCACCGCGAGTGCTGAGCGGGGACGCTCTGAGAGGGGAATGCAGTGAGAGGGCATCGACCACAGCCTCATGGCTCGACCTGGCAGTCGGCAAGGCGTGTCATCCTCGGGGTTGCATGCGTACTCGCCTTGGGTATCGTCTGCCTCTTTTCCTGGCGAGAGAGGGTGCAGCCGCATGTTCCCCCCGGTCTGGCCACGCCGGAAGCCGTGACCGTCGCGAAGCCTGTCGCCCCGGGGCAACACAGCCAACCCGGTCTGCCGGAACTGCTTCCAGCCTCACCGAAGCAGCACGCGGCCTCGTTACCTACGACGACCCCGCGCTTGACGACCCGCCTCGACGCTGGGACCTCGTCGGTCGAGTACGTCAAGGACGAACTGCTGATCAGGTTCAACCGGGGGGGTTCCGATGCACAGATTGCCGGAGTCTTGGGCAAACACCAGTTGCAGCGCGTCGCGGACAAGGATGACCTGCTGTCGAAGATCGGCTATGTCAAAGTCAGGACCGTAGCCGATGCCGATATCGTTGGCCTGGTTCGGAGACTCCAGGCGGACGAGCGCCTGCTGGTGAAGACAGCGGAGCCGAATTTCATTGCGAAGGCATTGGCAGGCGAAGCGGTGACAGACCCCCTGTATGGACAGCAGTGGTACGTGCAGGCGGGCGGGTTCGACAAGGCATGGGAACTCCTCAAGAACCCGATTCCTGTTACCGTGGCGGTCGTCGACACCGGCGTGGACTCAAGCCATCCCGATCTCGCCGGGAAGTGCCTCCCCGGCATCTGCCTGATCGGCGGTTCTACCGAGACGACCGACGACCACGGGCACGGAACCTTTGTCGCGGGAATCATCGCAGCAGCGTGGAATGACATCGGGATTCGCGGGCTCTGCCCGTCGGCGCGGATACTGTCTGTCAAAGTGCTGGATCAGCAGGGGTGCGGTACCTACTACGACGTGGCGCGGGGTATCATCTGTGCGGCAGACCAGCAAGCCCGTGTGATCAACCTCAGTCTTGGCGGCTATGCGTACTCAGACGCACTTCAGGCAGCCACGGACTATGCGCTGAGCAATGGCTGCGTCCTGGTAGCCGCTGGCGGTAATGACGGCACGGATGCCGTCATCTATCCTGCCGGTTACCCCGATGTCATTGGGGTGGGCGCTCTGGGGCGGAACGGTCAGGTCGCGCCATTCTCGAATCGCGGACCGCACATCGATATCGCGGCTCCCGGCGAGAATGTCCTCTCGACCTCGGCTAACGGCGGGTATATCACAGTGTCGGGGACCTCGGCGTCGACGGCCATGGTCTCGTCGTTGGTTGCTCTGCTGATCGCAGGCCGTGGGGATCTGTCGGCCGCGGCCATCAGGCGATTGGTGACCCTATCCGCGGTCGACCTGGGCGAGACCGGACGCGATGATCTCTACGGGTATGGGAGGGTGGATGCGGCGACAGGGCTGGGCACAAGTATCAGCAGTTTCCATGATCTGGCAGTGAGAAGCGTGACAATCGATCCGCTTGTCTTCGTGGAGGGCAAACCGACGTATGTGGTGGTCACCCTTGAGAATGCCGGCACTTTCCCGGAGGAGACATGCACCGTGGTGCTGAACCGTCTTGTCGATGGCCGGAAGACAGAGGTTGGCCGCCTGGAGAATGTGCTGGTCGCGGGCACGAGAACCGTCGAATTCAGGTGGGAGCCTGAGGCAGGCGTAACCCAGGTTCAGTTCGAGGCTACGGTCCTATGTGACGCCGATGCGGACCTATCCAACAACACGCGACCATCATGCGCGATGACACTGACAGTTCAGCAAGGGATACATGTCCTTTACGCAACTGAGCCGCCGGTACATCAGTGGATTGCCTATCAAGCATTCAAGAAACTCAACAGCCAAGGCCAAATGTCATCTAGCATGGAGGCTGAATTCCAAGACCATATTGGAGCAACAAGCGATAGTGATTCGCATCTCCTTGCGAACTGGCAAGTCGCAAGCACGTCATGGGAAGATGTTGACAACACACCCGCTATTGATGGTTACGAATTACTCGAAGGAACGTGGGAGGAGGATGGTAAGGCTTGGGATTGGTCGTATCTGCGTCCGATGACCCATTTCTGGCATCCTCATTCTACCTATGATCACGGACTAGACTTGAACCATAGCGCTCTTAAAGCAGCACAAGACAATTTCGCCACTGCCATTGCCGCCTACCAGGAATCTGGAAATAATGGCAAGGCAAGGGCCTTTTACTGGCTCGGTCGCACAGCTCACCTGCTTATGGATATGTCAGTGCCAGCGCATGTCGGAGGACATTATCATGATCTAAGTGACGGTTATGAGACATTCACAAAGTCAAACGGCGTGTACCGGAATATCACTTCGGCAAGCGAAAATACGGAGATTCCAAACTACAACAACCTGCCCGATAAACTTATTGATGAACAACCCACCGCCGCCGATCGGATCCTTACCCGGTTGGTGTGGAATTTGGCTGAACATGCTGATGACTTTGGCGCGTATTGCGAGTCTAAATATTCTACTCTTGGGATTTTTAATCAACATGACCCAGGAGATTCTCCTGCTGATAACGTCAAAGAACTGTCAAACTATCTGAATGATTGGTCCGTCCAACAACAGCATCTCGAATCCCGTGCCATCGGCTATGTCGCTGCACTCTACAAGTTGTTTTGGGAGCGGACCGAGCAATACCGGGTGCAGGCGAGCGCCCCGCTGACACTTACGATGTCGGCGAACCCTGACCCGGTGGTGCCGGGCTGGCACGTAACCTACACGCTGACCGTTGCCAACCGGGGCACGGCGGGCCTGTCAGGCGTAGTGTTGCGGTTCGTGACTCCGGAGTACTGCAGTTTCTCGATCGAGAGTCGGTCGGGAACCTCGCCGCGGGCGGACGGCGTAGGAAGCTACACATCTGGCCGCGTGGCACGATGGACGCTGGGGACGCTGGCCGCGGGTGAGTGCCGGACGGTGACCGTGTCGGCGTCAGTCTCTGGCTATAGCGCGAGTGGAACACTGATCCAGGCGAGCGCCGAGGTCACTGCAGGCAACGGCGACACCGCCGCGGCCACGGCCACGGTCGTGGTGGACAACTCACCCACCGTGTGGCTGCGACTGGATGAAGACCACGACCCGGTGCAACCGGGTGAGCCGCTCTGTTACACTCTGACCTACGCAAATCGCACGGCTGTAAGTGCGCCCGGCGTTGTCGTCCGCATGGTCGTGCCCGAGGGGACAACCATGGTGGCGGCGAGCGACGGCGGCACGGTGAGCGATGGCATCGTGCAGTGGTCCGTAGGCACGCTCAGTCCGGAGGAAAGCGGGCAGCGA
>CAILKC010000843.1 GCA_903834675.1 uncultured Victivallales bacterium
AGATTGAGCCCTGAAGGGGCGGACCATGCGACCTCGGTGCGAAGGTAGGGTAGATGGCTCGCCCCTACAGGGCTCAAACCCATAACCATTCTATTCCCAGGGCGTTGCCCTGGGCTGGTATGGCAGCGCGCCTTCAGCGCTCCAGACGGACTCCCTTATTGCACAGGTCGGAACTTTTCGGCCGAGGGGATTGGAGGGTTGGGAAGTTCGTACAGAAGACGTCTAGGAGACCACTGTCCATGAAGCTCGTTCTGTTCAGCAAGCACTGGCCTGGCCTCAGCGTTGAGGAGATGATCCGCAAGACCCAGGCGATCGGCGCCGACGGGCTGGACCTGGCGGTGCGGTCACAGATGGCCGTGAATCCGGCCAATGTGTCGACGGAGCTGGTCGCGGCGGTGCGGCGCGTGCGTGCTGCCGGGCTGGAGGTGCCGATGATCACGACCGAGGGGGATTTTCTCGATCCGGCCGCCGCGTCCAGTGAGCAGATGGCGGCGGCTATGGCGGCGGCCGGCGTGCCTCTGGCCAAGCTGGGCTACTGGCACTGGAAGCCCGGCGAGACCCCCTACTGGCCGACGGTCGAGCGCATTCGCCAGGCCCTGGCTGGCTTCGAAGCGCTGGGACGGCGCTTCGGGGTCAAGTTCTGTTACCACACCCACAGCGACTTCTTCGGCTTGAATGCGTGCAGCCTGATGGACCTGCTGCGAGACCGCGATCCGCAGTACATGGGGGCCTACCTGGACACGGGCCACCTCTACTACTGCGGGGAACCCTTCCGCATGGCGGTGGACATCGTCGGGCCCTACCTCGCCGCGGTCTCGTTCAAAGATACCTTCTTCGAGCGCCAGAACGCCGCGACCGAAGAGCTGCCAGTGTGGCGGCGCGCCATCGTGCCCGCGGGTCATGGCGCGGTGCGCTGGCCGGATGTCATGAAGGCGCTCGTTGAAGCGCGCTTCAGCGGCCCGGTGAGCGTACACTGCGAGTTCAGCGCTGCCTCGCCGGAGGCTTTTGAGGCCTTGCAGAAGCGCGAGGTAGCCTTCCTGCGTGGGCACGCCGCCAAGGTGGGTGGATGAAGCTGGTCTGGCTTGCCGTCAACGCCTCCCACGCCCACTCGTCGCTGGCCTTGCCGCTGCTGCAGTCTGCCAGCGCCGCCGTTCCGGAGGTCTCCTGGCAAGCCGTAGCGACGACCAGCCACGATGACCCAGCCAGCCTGACCGCGGCGGTCTGGTCGGCACAGCCGGACGTGGTTGCGGCGACGCTTTATCTGTTCAACCGGCGCCTGGTTCTCGAGGTGCTGGCACGGCTGAGAGCACTGCTGCCGACCTGCACGCTGATCGTCGGCGGCCCGGAGTGCCTGGGCGACAACCGCGAGCTCTTGCGGCAGAATCCCGGCCTTGATCTGGCCGTGCGCGGCGAAGGCGAGGCGGTCCTGCCCGAACTGCTTCGGCGTCTCCTGCAGGGGGACTCCCCAGCGGGATTGGCCGGAGTATGTTGGCGGGACGCTGCCGGAGCGCTGCACGACGATGGCAGCCGGGCCGTCTTCACCGCCTGGCCCGAGGCGCCGCCACCCTGCGCCAACCCGTTCTACGACACCACCAAGCCGTTCGTTCAGGTTGAGACCAGCCGCGGCTGCACGGCACAGTGCAGTTATTGCACCAGCGGCGGCTCGGCCCCCTTGCGTCTGCGACCCCTCGCCGCGATCAGAGAGGAGCTCGCTGAACTGCGGCGGCGTGGCCTTGTCGAAATCCGCCTGCTGGATCGCACCTTCAATGCCTTTGACCGGCGTGCCTGCCAGTTGCTGGAGCTGTTCCTAAGCGAGTTCCCCGATCTGCGCTTCCACCTGGAGATCGACCCTGGGAAGCTCGGCGCCGGCCTGCGGCGGCTTCTGCAAGCCGCTCCCCCTGGGACACTCCACCTCGAGGCAGGCTTGCAGACCACGGCCGCCGCCGCTCGCGCCGCGGTGGGCCGGGCGGGGACGGCTGCCGCCGCCGTGGAGGGCATCCGCTTCCTCTGCGGCTGCGCTGGCGTGGTGACCCACGTCGATCTGCTGGCCGGCCTGCCGGCTCAGACCCTCCCCGACCTCGAGCACGACCTCGCGCTGTTGCTGGAGATCGGTCCGGCCGAGATTCAGCTCGAGACGCTTAAGATCCTGCCAGGAACCCCGTTGCGCGACCAGGCCGAGGCCCACGGCCTGCGCTGGTCACCAGAACCGCCCTACGACGTCCTGAGCACGCCGGACCTGGACGTACCCACCGTGCGGCGCGTGGCTGGCTGGTCGCGCTTGCTGGACGGCTTCCACAATGCCCCGGACCTGCAACCGATTCTGCGCCGCGCGGCCGCCCTGCAAGCGGGTTTTCTGCCGGAGTTCGCCCTCACCTGCCAGGCGGCCGGGCTGCTCACGGTTCCCTCCAGCCTGGAACGCCGCTTTCGCCACCTGCACGCGACGCTGGCTGTCGGCAACAACGAGATCGCCGACCTGGTCCGCCTGGGCTGGATGCAGGCCGGGATGAGCCCGGCGGACCCATTGGCGGGCGCCAGGCCGTGGAAGACCGCCCTTCCCGCCGACGGCGAATGGCTCCACGGCCGCGCCGAGTTGGCGACGCCCGGCCGCGCCTGGCATCTGCCCTTGTCCAGCGCGGATTATTGGTTCATCTATGATCGCCGACACTCGCCCCAGCGGCCCGTCGCCTGCAGGCGCTGCCTGCGGACGCCCGCGGCCAGCCGCGAATGACACGGAGACGGCTCCGAGCGGATACCCGAAACCGGCTAACCCGCCGCGGCGGGCCCTGAACCCTGAACCCTGAACCCTGAACCCTGAACCCTGAACCCTGAACCCTGAACCCTGTCCTTCCGGCGCGGTTGTAGCGCACGGGCCTTACGTTACATTGTCACGTTTCGCGGCGGTTCGCCCTGGCCAGCCTGGTTGGGGATGAGGTTGGCGCCGAAGAACAGATGAACGATAGGTGAGCCTGCCATGCTTGGTCTGGCCCTCAGAGAAATCACCCGTCGCCGCAGCCGCACGGCGTTGTCCGTCTGCGGTTTTCTGTTGGTGGCGTTGTTGATTGCCGCCGGGCAGTGCCTGGGTCGCGCCATCCGCAAGGCCACGGCGGAACCCCTGAAGGTGACCGGCGCCGACCTGGTGGTGGTCAGGCAGGTGGTGCCGTGTGCCTTCTCGACGGTCAAGCGGCCGAAGGACCTGGGGCCGATCCAGGCGGCCGAGGTGGAGCAGATCGGCAAGCTCCGCGGGGTGAAGGCGGCGTCCGGATCGCTGGTGGTATGGGCCTTCCACGAGGGCCAGCCGACCGTGGTTACCGGCGTGGTTCCTGGCAGTGTCAAGACCGGCCCCCTGCGGCAGTACAAGTCGGGCGAACGGTGTTGCGTGTTGGAGGAAGGTCGGCTGTTTGATCCGGCTAAGGACGAGGCGGTGCTCGACAAGGAGTTCGCCGCTCAGAAAGGCGCCAAGGTCGGCGACCGCGTCTACCTCGGACCGCGGCAATTCACCGTCTGTGGCATTCTGAAGGTCGCCGGCGTGGCGGTGATCGGCGGCGGCCAGGCCTATGTACCCCTGAACACGGTGCAGGAGATGCTCGGCGAAGGCGAGGTGGTGGACTACGTGTTTGTGACCACCCAGACCGCCGATGTCGTGCCTGCCATCAGCCGCGCCATCGAGACGTTGATCGGCGCCGGCGCTCAGGTCAGCAGCCAGGATTCCCTGCCTGGCCAGATTAGCCGTTCGGCCGCCATGACCGCTTCCGGTTCAGGCGCTTTCGTGATCCTGATCCTGGTGATCGGCGGATTGCTTATGGTGCGCTCGGCGCTGGCCTCAGTGCGGGAACGGGTGGTCGAGATTGGCATCCTGCGGGCTTTGGGTTGGCGCAAGCGGCACGTGGTCGAGCTGCTCGGGTATGAGACCATGTTGCAGGGCATCCTCGGGGCGGTGCCGGGCGCCGCCCTGGGCTATGTCCTGGCCTTCGTCATCTGCGCCCATCTGAACCTCAGTCTACCGTCCAGCTTCAATTCCTACCCGCCCTGCGCCACCACGGAGCCGGCCCTGGCGCTGACGCTGGAACCGCGCGTCTCGCTCGACGGGATTGCAATCACGCTATTGCTGACCGTTGCCCTGGCTGTGGTTGCCGGGCTGATTGCGGGCCGCTACGCTGCTTCGCGGGCGCCCATGGAGTCCCTGCGGCAGCCCTAGGTCGGCGGCTGTACGCCAAGGTGTCTGGAAAGATCTTGATGAGTCCGTTTGCCATACAGGCCGACAACGTGCGGAAGGTCTACGGCAGGTCCGACGGCGACATCAAGGCGCTGGACGGCGTGACGCTTTCCATCGCGCCGGGTGAGACGGTGGCAGTCACCGGGCCGTCGGGGTCTGGCAAGAGCACGCTGCTATCACTGATCGCCGGACTGGACCGGCCGACGTCCGGGAAGCTGGTCGTGCTGGGACAGTGCCTTGGCGACCTCAGCGAGGACGGCCTGGCCGACTTGCGTCGGCGGCATATGGGGTTTGTCTTCCAGAACTACCACATCATCCCGACACTCACGGTCTGGGAGAATGTCATGCTGCCGCTGGTGCCGCAGATGGGCCATTCGCTGGAGCTGAAAGGCCGGGCCCTGCACTGCATCGAGCGCGTGGGCTTGGCGAAACGCATCCGCCACCTGCCCGGCGAGTTGAGCGGCGGCGAACAGCAGCGCGTCGGCTTGGCGCGGGCGTTGATCGCGGATCCGACCCTCATTCTGGCCGATGAACCGACGGGTAACCTCGATGTGGAATCCGCCGGCATCATCCTGGACTTGCTCTTTGACCTGGTGCGCGTCGGCGGTCGAACGGTCCTGCTCACGACCCATGACCGCAGCGTGGCGCAACGTTGCGGCCGCGAGTTGCGCATGCGCGATGGCTGCCTGGTGGCGGACGAACAGGGGAAGTGACGGCACATGAAGCCTTGGGTACTGATCATGATCGGGGCGCTGTTGGCCGGGCCAACCGGGTTCCCTGTCAGCGCCGCCGAGCCGCTGAAGATCACGGCGTACGTCAACATCTCTTCCGGCTGCCAGAAGCCCACGGAGCAGCTCCTGCATGAGCTGACCAAGACCTACGCCGGTCGTCTGACGCTCGACATTGTCGACTTCGGCCAGCCCGTCGGCCGGAAGCGTTGGCAGGCCGACGGGCTGCACTGCATGACCATCCGGCTGAATGGCTCCGAGAAAGCGGACATCGTCTACAAGGGCGTCCCGCTCCAAGTGGCCTTCCAAATGCCCCCAGGACAGGCCTGGCTGCTGGAGGAACTGGAAACCGCAGTGCGGCAGCTGCTCGACGGGGTCGCGGCGGCGGACCGTCAGGGCCCGGCCATCAGCGTCAGCCGCGGCGCCGCGGTCACCAGTGTCCTCGCGGCCGGAGAGGTCATCGTCGAGGCTGCTAGTGCCGACGAGGCGGAGCGCCTCCGCGCGGTCTTGACTGCTGCCGCCGCAACCCAGCCGCTGCGGCAGGACGACTTTGCGCTTGACATCGTCGAAGGTTCGGCCAAGGTGACGCTGCGCGGAGTAGCGCTGCTTGACTTGGGTCTAGTGGAAGGCCCTGTGCCGGCCGAGGCTGGGGCACAGGCTGTCGCGCGGTTCATGCGTCTGATCAACCCGTTTCCCCGCGTCTCGCGCCCCTTTCCCGGGCCGACCGGGGCACAGGCACGGAGGTGACCAACGTGTCGCCCATAGGCATGGATGATCATCAGCTCAGTGTGGTAGAAAAAGAGGCGCTGGGCGAGTGCTTCGCCAGCGCCGAGGCGCGTTTCGAGTATGAGAAGGCGCGCCGCCTACGGCAGGTCCTGTCGTGGGTCGGCGGGACGATCGCACTGGTCGGGTTCGGCGTCTTCATGTACTGGTTGGGCAGTTGCGGCCAGGCGCGGACGGCTGACGGCCAGGGCAGCGGCGGCGCCAGCGGCACCGTGGCGCACAAGCCGTTGGACGCCAAACCGGTCGGCTCAGCGCAGGCGAAGGTGAAGGTTCTCGCCATCCTGCCCGAGGGTTCTGACTGCCACAGCGGCATCGCCAAGTTCCTTGCCGACACCGCGACCAAGCATCCGGAGCAGATTCGGGTTGAGTACTCCACCATTGCTGAATACGGCGAGAAGAAGCTGGAGAGCCAGGTAGGCTCGGTCTGTGCCGCCATCCTGATCAACGGCGTCGCTTCGTTCGAGGTCACCTGTGCGGGCAAAGCGCGCAAGGTCAGCCTGGTGGGCACCGAACCCACGCACTACAGCACCGCCGACGTGGGCGAGGCACTGACCTCGGTGTTCGTCCAGCAGTATGGCGACCCGGGCGAACCCATCTTCGTGTTGCCAGCCGGTGCCACCTGCGGCGCCGCTGGCGGTGCCACATGCACCAGCGCCACCAACCCTGGCGCCGCGGGCGATAAGAGCGGCTCCGGAGCCACTTCCGCCGCCCCCGCCACCCCTGACAGCGGCCCCATCGAACTGCCGGGATTCCGGGAGATGAAGTCGAAGCCCTAGGGAAGCCGCTCGGCTGCCGATCTGGAGGGTCCGGCAGGTCCCGCCTGGGGCCCGCCGAAGGCGCTGGCATGGGGACGTGAAGAGTTCTTCATTCCGCCTCAACCAGGCGTTCATGGAGGCACGGTAACATCTTGCCCCACGAGGTGAACATGTTCAGTGACGCTTACCGCGCTCCCAACGGAGCTTTGCCGTGACCGGGTACAGTGGACGAGTATCCGTCTTGCTGTACGTCTTGGCTGGCGCCCTGGTGGTGCGGGCTTTGGCGATGGGTGTGCTGCCGGTGTTCGACCCTTCGGAGGGACGGTATGCCCAGGTGGCGCAGGAAATGGCCATCACGGGCGACTGGATTACGCCGCGTATTTGGGTCAACGGCCAGCATCTGCCCTTTCTGGGCAAGCCGCCGCTCTTCTTCTGGACCGCGGCAGGTGCGATGAAGCTCCTTGGGGAGAACGGCTTTGCGGCGCGGCTGCCCAGCCTGCTGGCGACGGTGGCACTGCTCGGCCTGCTCTACCGCGTCATGGAGCGCTACGGCGGCACGGGCGTAGGCCTGCTCAGTGTGATGGTGACCCTATCCTGCGGCGTCTTCTTCGCGATCTGCGGGACCGTCATCGTGGATATGGTGTTGAGCGCCTGCGTGGCGGGAAGCCTGTTGGCGTACTACGCATTCACCTGCGAACCCTCGCGCCAGGCTCGCGGACGCTGGAGTCTGCTGGTCTTCGCCTTGCTTGCTTTGGGGTTCCTGACCAAGGGGCCGGTAGCGCTTGTGTTGTTCGGCCTCCCGGTGCTGGTCTGGACGATCCGCTGGCGCCAATGGGAGTCGTTGCGGGAGCACCGCTGGACGGCGGGCATCCTGCTTTTCCTGGTCCTGACGACGCCCTGGTTCGTACTCTGCGAACTGCACAACCCCGGCTTCCTGAAGTACTTCTTCGTGAATGAGAACCTGCTGCGCTATACGACGCATGATTACGGCGATATCTATGGCAGCGGGCACCTGTACCCGCGCGGTGCCGCCGTGGTGCTGATGCTGGCGGCTGCGGCCCCGTGGAGCTTCGTTGCCCTCTGGCGACTGCGGCGTGGCCCGCTGCTCAGGCGAGTCCTGACACTGGCAGACAAGCAGTCCAGCTTCCTCTTCCTGGGCTTCTTCGCGGGGACGCTATTCTGGTGCCTGGCCCGGCAGATGCTGATCACCTACACCCTGCCCATGGTGCCGCTTTTCGGCGCCTGGTTCGCCCTGACGCTGCAGGCGGAGCCCGCGCTCCAGCGGCGGGTTCTTACGACGGCGGCGATCCTGCTGTTGGGGCTGAGTGGCATCCTGCTTGCCGCAACTCCCTTCGCGCAAGACAGCCAACGCTCAACCCGGCAGATCGTCCGAACGGCGCAGCGCTACGCCGCCGAGAAGGCGCTCAAAGGGCCGCTGCTGTTTGTCGGCAAGACTCCGTACAGCGCCCTCTTCTATGCCCGTGGCTGGACCCTGCCTCTTCCCCGGAAAGAGAAGCTGACCAAGAGCCTGGAGCGTTGCCGGGCCTCGGCGGGACCGGTTCTGGTGGCCGTACCCAAGGGGCGCGAGGCCGACCTGGAGGCGCTGGCACCGGGGAGTGCCACGGTGGTGGCCTCGGCGGGCGCTTGGAAACTGGCCCGCGTCGAGCTACCCGCGGCGAGCGCGCCACCGTCCCCGGGGCCCGCCCGAGAGTAGTTGTCGACTCGTCTCGAGTGGCTGGTGCTGCCGGGATTTGAATGCGTCAGATGGATGAGGTCACTGCGTGCGCATACTGGTGGTTGAAGACCATGAGAAGGTGGCCCAGTTCATCGTCAAGGGCCTCCGCGAGGAGCATTTCGCCGTGGACCACGCCGCGACCGGCGCCGAGGGCCTGAGCATGGCGCGGGTCGGCGAGTACGACGCCATCGTGCTCGATGTCATGCTGCCCGCCAAAAACGGGTTTGAGGTGGTGGCGGAACTCCGGGCCAAGGGCTTTACCACCCCGGTCCTGATGCTGACGGCCAAGACGAACATCGAGGACCGGGTACAAGGCCTCGACGCCGGCGCCGACGACTACCTGGTCAAACCTTTCGCCTTCGCCGAGTTCCTGGCCCGCATCCGGGCCCTCATCCGGCGGCGGGAGCGAGACGTGCCCGCGCCGCTGAAGGTGGCCGACCTCTCCCTGGACGTTGTCAGCCATGAAGTGACCCGCGGCGGGCAGCGCATCGAACTGACCAGCCGCGAGTACTCGGTCCTCGAATTCCTGCTGCGCAATCGTGGTCGGGTAGTGACGCGGACCACGATGATCGAACACGTCTGGGACATGCACTTCGACAGCGACACCAACCTGGTGGACGTCTACATCCGCCACCTGCGGGCCAAGCTCGACGACCCGTTTCCGCTGAAGCTCATCCACACGGTCCGGGGCGTGGGCTACGTGATCAAGGACGCCTAGATGCGCTCGCTGCAGTTTCGCATGACCGTCTGGATCGCCTTGGGCTCGCTGGTCGTGATTGTGGTGGCGTTGCTGGTCCTGAACCTCTACGGCATGCATCGGATCACGCAGCAGAGCAAGAAGTATCTCAAGGGCATCGCCTGCAGCATCACCGAGATCGCCGCCGCGGCGGGCGCGCCGAGGCAACCGATCAGCCCGGCGGTGGCCGCGAGCATAGAGGAACACATCGGCTTCATCGACCGCGCTGGCAACCTCGGCGCGGCCATCCTCTCGGTTGACGGCAAGGAACTCTACCGGACACGTCACTTTGACATCCCCTTGGATGATGACCTCCGGCGCGGCGATCGGACCCGGCTGATTCTGCACAGCGTCGGCTCGAACAACGGTACGAGCGCTGCGCCGTCCGTGTGGCGCTTTGTGTATCGTCAGGAGGACCGCGGCCTCGTCGTGTTCGTCAGCGATGCGCATCACTTCGAGTTGGTTGAGCGTCTCACCGAGGGCATTGGCGTGGCGCTGCTGGCTGTCATTCTGCTCTCTCTGCCCGCCGGGTACCTGATCAGCCGACGTCTGCTGCGCCCATTTCATGCCATCGATCAAGCCGCCGCCCGCGTCCGTAAGGGCGACCTCGGGGCCAGGATTTCTCTGCCCGGACAAAGCCCCGAGATGCGGCGGCTGATCGGGGCGCTGAACGGCACCTTCGCGGAACTCGAGTCTTCTTTCGGGCGCATCCAGCAATTCAGTGCGGACGCCGCTCACGAGCTGAACACGCCTCTGACCGTGCTCCGGGGTGGCCTGGAAGTGGCTCTGGCCAGGGAGCGGACGCCTGAGGAGTACCAGATCGTGCTCGGGGAGCTGCTCGACGAGATCATCAGACTGTCGCGGATGGTGCATGATCTGCTGCTGCTGGCCCGCCCTGGCGGCGCCGAGCGCCGGGCCTTGTTCCAGGTGGTTGACCTGCCGCCCCTGGTGGCCGCCACCGCCGAGCGGCTCGGGATGATCGCGGAGGCCTCAGGGATACGACTGGCCCTGAATCAGACCGCAGGCTTGAAGGTGCCTGGAGACGGACCGCTGCTGCAGCGCGCGCTATACAACATTATGCACAATGCCATCCGCTACTCGCCGAGGGATACGGTGGTGGAGGTGACCACGACCCAGGAAAGCCGCGGGCTTGTCATCGAAGTAAAGGACCAGGGGATCGGCATTCCCAAGGATCAACTGCAGCGTATCTTCGAGCGCTTCTACCGTCTCGACCCCAGCCGGGCCACGGGCACCGGGTTGGGCCTGTCCATGGTCAAGTGGATCGTGGAACTGCATGGCGGTTGCGTCGAGGTCGAGAGCGAACCCGGGCGCGGCGCGCTGTTCCGTGTCATCCTGCCCGGGACGCCGCCGCCAGCAATGGGCGCTGAGGGCCTCTGACCTGCACCGGCGGTAAACCGGCGGTTGGCGGCACGGCCTTGCGGGAATCCCGGCTCGCCGACGCCGGGGTTCCCGCTTACGACGACGGCATGGGCACCCAGGCTGAGGCCAAACGCCCCAGGCGCACCCCTGCCCCGACCAGCCAGGACGCGAGGGGGGGACCGGTCAGCATCTCCAGCTCCGACGGTCGCAACGCCGCCAGCGGGTCTTCCCAGCCGGGTACGGGGTTGGTGGAGCTATCAAGCTGCCCCGGGTGGAGCCCGATCTCGGTCAGGCCGCTGGCGTCGCGTTGACCCACGAAGCGCTGCAGGAGAGGTAGCGTGATCCGCCCGGCATGGGAAGTGCCGAAGAAACACTGCGGCTGCGACACTCCCCAGGACTGGATTCGGCGGCGGAACCGGCAAGCGTAGGTGTGCTTGACCCGGGCCAGGCACCAGTTCAGCGGCTGAAACCCGACCGACCGGATGGAACCAGTCAAACCGGGCTCCACGGCAACGCGGAGGGCGCCGATCCGATACTTGAGCAGCAGTTGCCGAACCACGGTTTCGAGGCCCGGCAGGCACTCGATGTACTGGTGTCCGTTCAGGTGGGTCGGCGCTAAGCCCTGTTCGAGGAGCACCTCTACCTGCGCCGACAATTCGGCCAACAAGGCCGGTTCGAGGCGCGGGGCCGACCGCCACAAGCGGCGGAACAAACGGGCCGGTCCGCTGAAGCGGCCGTGTTCATCACATAGTTCCGCCGGAAACCGGGAGCCCGTCAGCGGCGCGCCTTGGGTCAGATTCAAATGCACGCCCAGATCGAACGGCAAGGCCGACTCCGCCAGCGCCTGCCGCCTGGCGCCCGAGGGCAGACAGCCCGCCTTCTGGTCGCGCAAGAGGGTGTTCCAAGCGCTGAGCGCCGAGCCTGCCTCGGGAGCGTTCGCCAGAACCGAGGTACTGGTCAGGAGCCCGTCGCGAAAGCCCCGAAGAATCCCGGCCGTAATCGCGCGATTCATCCCGAAGTCGTCCGCGTGGAGGACCAAGCGAGCCTCATTCGTCGCCGGTTCTGCCATCACTCGGAGGCCTTGGTCGTGACCTCCGCCTCCGTCGACGGCGCGCCCGCGGCCGGTCGGTTGTTGTACCAGCCGCGCCGGGCCCGCGCGTGGATGCGGAACACATCCAGCAGCATGGGCAAGGTGTGCCGCCTCAGGGACAGGGTTGAGGCCCAGTCGTTGATGAGTGTCACCGGGACCTGCGCAAACGGTAGCCGCAACCGGTGCATCAGAAAGATGACTTCGGCATCGAAGGCAAACCCGTCCAAGGTGGTGCGCGAGAAGATCTGCTCGCTGGCGCCGCGGCGGAACATCTTAAAGCCGGCCTGGGTGTCGCTGACCTGGTTCGAGATCAGCCAGTGCGTGATGCCGCGGAACATCACCGAGGCGAGTTTCCTCAACCAGTGCCGTCGCACCTGGTTCTCGGAACCGGCCACATTGCGGGCGCCAAGCACGACCTCCGCTCCCCCCGACTGCATGACGCTGTAGCCCTGCCGCAGGCAGTCCAGGGCATACGGCAGATCGGCGTCCATAAAGGCCACGATCCGGCCGCGCGCCTGCAACATCCCGGTCCGGACCGCGGCGCCCTTGCCACGATTCCGGGATAGCGAGTGGGTGGAGAAACGCGGACCGCGGCCGTCGGTCAGACGTGCCGTGACATCCCGGCTGCCATCGTCTACGACCAGCACCTGGTAGTCGATTCCCCAGTCATCCAGGAACTGCCCCAGAGCTTCGAGCGTCGCCGGCAGGCGCGCGGCTTCGTTGTGCGCCGGGATGACGACGGTCAGCTCGGGAGCCGCTGCCGCCATCGCGTCCGACTCCATAACACCTGCACCTGCGCTACCCATGGAACCTTCCTGCCTGCTGCTCGCCGCGAGTTGTCCCCTGCCGCCCCGATAGGCAGGATGATAGCACGCAGGGCTGAGGATGCAAGGATCGGCGCGGGAGAAGGCCCGTGCTGGCACGGAGCGATGCCTACGGGGCGCAGGTCAGTTCCGTAGGGGGTGACACCTCAGGTCCTGGGGTTCAGGAAACGGCGAGACGGCGAGACGGGGAAACGGCGACTGGAGGAGACGGACTGGGAGACTGGCGGAGAGGAAAACAGGGTTCAGGGTCAGCCCAGCCCCCGGCTGGTGCCGGACCTACCGGAATGAGACGTGCCGACGCGGGTCCCATGCCGATCCGGCCGGGACGCGGCGGATCGCCTGGAGGGCGGCCCTGCGTGGCCGCCGCGGCGCCGACGCAGCGGCGCCCTCCAACGCCCTTCGTCCGCCGCGGCGGACGAGGGGCGGAATGGGACGCGCCGTGTGTCATACGAGGTTGCTGCAAGTCTCCTACAAGCAAACCCCTACGGAGCTGACTTGCGCCCATGCCTACGCGGGACCCTTGACCGCTGGAGGAATTGGCACTATCTTCCAAGTTTGATCGGTGCCTCGGCAAGACCACGCAGACGCTTAGGCGCCGTGTGGGCAAGCGCCCGTGGCGGCCCCGAAACCCCGACCGCAAGTGGAAAACGAGGCATGACACTGGCAGGCAGCTCCTCTTCAAATCCGCGCCGCATCCGTGGGGTGGTCATCGTAGCGTGGGCGGTGGGTGCGGTGTCTCTGCTGGTACTGGTGCTCCACCTCTTCGTTGCCGTGCATGTGATGGGGCAGCGCCGCGCCCAGCCTCCTGTCAACCTCGGCAACGGCCCCGCGGTCATCGCACGCCTGCCGTTCCCCGCGGCGCCGGACCAGAGTTTCAGTTTCGCCATTATCGGGGATGTCAACCGTGGCATGGCGACGTTTGAGCGCGTGATGCAGCGTGTGCTCGCGGAAACCAACCTCAGTTTCCTGATTCTGCTGGGTGACTGCGCCAGCGACCCGACGCGACCAGACCACGACTACTTCCGCGAGGAATTCGCCGAGAGTGGACAGACTCTCCCCACCTTCATCGTGGCGGGCAACCATGACGTGCAAGTGGGACGCTTCGAAAAGGAAGAATTCGAGCAGTTGTACGGCCCCGTCGACTTCAACTTCGTCTATGGTAACTGTCTGTTTATCGGCCTGGGCACGGGCGTCCTGCACGGTCACCAGGACGAAGCGGTGGCATACCTCGAGCGGACCCTCGCCGCTGAACGCGCCAAGGTCAGTCACGTGTTCGTGTTCATGCACTACCCGCCGATGGCCGCGCTACGGGCGCCGCAGGAGAAGCTGTTCACGCATCCGGAGCAATTCATCGAGCTTTTTGACCGCTACAAGGTGGACTACGTCATCAGTGGCCACCACCACCGGCTGGCTCGCACTGAAGACAAAGCCACCACCTACCTGACCTCGGGCGGTGGCGGCGCTCGGCTGCGCGAGGACGAGTA
This sequence comes from uncultured Victivallales bacterium, assembly GCA_903834675.1. Next base: position 13,729 of record CAILKC010000843.1, read on the forward strand.
CGGTCAGTCCGGCCTGTTCCATCATGCTATCGTCTTCCAGGTCAGCGGCGAGTCGATCGAAGAGCAAGTGCATATGGTGCGGGCGGCGGGAGTCGTCAAGAAGTACTGGGAGAAGTGGGAGCGCTGGCTGACCGGTGATGCTTGGCCGCTGGAGAAACACCATCTGGCCCTGACGCTGGGCGCGAACCTCGTCGCACTGCTGGGCCTGGTTTTCTCCCTCCGCATATTTTGGCGGCGGCGGAGCAAACCGGTGGCAGCGTGACCGCGGCCGGGCTGGGCTCTGCGCATGGATTCCTGAGACGGTCGTCCGCCCTGCATTGCTCCAGCAGCTTGGGGCTGCATACTTACGCGGTATGTTTGCACGCCCGAGATACCACCGTCCGAGCGGCGACGCGCGCCCTCGGCAAGCCATGGGAGTCCGGTCCGTATGCCTGCGAACACGGCGAAGACAGCCACCGATGATTCAGGCTGGCTGCACGCGCTGGCCAATCACCGAGGGCTACGCAAGGTCTGGTTGCGGGTGCGGGTTGGCGCGATCCTGCTCACCCTCTGCCTCAGCCTGCCGTTGCTGAAATGGGACTGGTTCTGGGTTGGGCTCGGCATCGCCTTGGCGGGCGAGTTGATTCAGCTTTGGTGCTTTGCTAACCTTGACAAAAACTCGGCCATCTGCGCCCAGGGGCCGTATGCGCTGGTCCGCAATCCGATGTACCTGGGGCGCTATTTCATCGTGACCGGCCTGCTGCTCCTTTACCGGAACCCGTATGCGATCGTGGTCATGACCGTGCTCTACTGCATCTACATGTATAACCGGGTTCGGCGGGAAGAAACGCTGTTGGCGGGGATCTTCCAGGAGAGCTATCACGACTACTGCCGGAAGGTCAACCGGTTCTGGCCGTCCTTACGGCCCATCCCGGGCAGCCGCGTGGCCACCTGGCAATGGCGCTTACTGCGGCAGAACCACGGTGCGTACAACTTGCTGGGGCTGTTGGCGGTTTTCCTGGTGGCCGCCTGGGTGTCTCGGCACCAGCCGGTCTGGACCTATCCGTGGTGAGGCTACTTCCGCCTCAGCGCAGCGGCGCCGGATTGTACCCCGCCACCACCTGCATGGCCAGCATCACGTAGCAGGTGGAGAGTTCGGGGATGCTCTCCATCCAGCGAGCGCTGCCCTCATTGACCCAGGCCCCCTCCGCTTTCTGCCGCGACACGATCTCACGGGAGAGATCGTCGCGCCAACGATGCGAAACCCCATTGGCGTCCGTCAGCACCTCATCGCCATAGGCGCTGAGGGCCTTGGCGCAGGTGTTCAGGTAGTAGAAGTGCCCTTGCGCCCCGATGCCGGGGTTCTCTTTGAAGGTGTAATGCCGCCGGACCCAATCCATGGCCGCCTTGACGCGCGGGTCGTCGCGCGTGACGCGGGCATAGACCATACTCTTGAGCCCGGCGTAGGTCATGCTGCCGTAACTGCGCAGCGCTTTGACGCCATTGACGTCCACCTCGCCGGCCTTGCTCTCCGGGGGCAGGCCTTCCTCCTCGGAACCCGGGAAGTAGATGAAACCGCCCCGGTTCTCCGGGTCACTCGTCACCCAGCCGGACTTATTGGTCTCTGCCAGGTTCTGACAGCGGGTCAGAAAAGTCAGGGCTCGGCCCCAGGCCAACTCGGCCTGCTGGGGCTGCGCTGGGTTGTCCGTGTAGGGCTCGCGGTCCAGGTGCCGGGAGACGTAGAGAGCCTCCAAGGCCCACTGGGTGTTGCTGAGGTCAGGACGCCCGCTCTTGCCGTAGCCGATGCCGCCGAAGGCCGGGTCGGACTCGGGCACTTGGGCAAACTGCGAGGTCGGTCCCAGCAGGAACTGTCTCGCCTTGCGCATGATCTCCCGGTCCGCCGGCCGGTCCGCCGCGACCAGGGCAATGAGACTGATCGCGGTGCTGTAGTTCGGGTACTGTCCTTCGCCTGGCGTCCAGATCGAGCCGTCCGGTTTGGCGCAGCCCTTGACGAAATCGATAGCCTTCGCGGCGGCGGGGGTGAGCGTCGCTCCCGGGCTCGATGGCGTCTGCAACAGTGCGGTCGCGGCCAGGGCGGTGACCGCGGGATGGTGCAGCCAGGAGCCGTCCGCCTCCTGCCGACTCAGCAGATAGGCGGCGCCTTTCTGCAGCGACTGGTCCAGCGCCACCCGCACTTCGGCAGCCAACCCGGCCTGGCGGGCGGGTTCCTGCGCCTTGGTTGTCAGTAAACCCAGCCCGATATACAGCCCGCAAACCAGAGCGCGTTTCATCGTAGCCTCCATCTCGTTCTTACCCGAGTTCAGGGGTGTGGACCGCTCGACCACGGCGGCCAGGGAAAGACCGGACCAACCGTAGCAGCGGTAAGTTAGCGCCAACGGGCGCTCGTGACTACCTTAAGGCGGTTTGCGTCGGCAGGGGTCGAAGCCTCGCGGCGCTGCGTGTAGAGGGATTGGGTTAGGAGGGGTGTCAGATGAATGTCGTGATCCAGGCCAACGAAGCTGCGGTGACGGAACACGCCTACGGGGTCGTCCGCGACCGCATGAACCGTAAGCACTACCGGGTCCTCGGGCTGCCAACCGGAAGCACCCCGCTGCGACTCTACCGGGCCCTGGTGGATGGCTTCAAACGCGGAGAGGTGGATTTCGCGGACGTGCATACCTTTAACCTGGACGAGTACCTGGGACTGCCGGCAGACCACCCGCAGAGTTACCGCTTCTTCATGCAGACCAACCTTTTCAGTCAGGTGAACATCAAGCCCGACAATGTCCACTTCCTCAGCGGGCTTCCGACCGACATCGAGAACGAGTGCGAAGCCTACGAGCGCGCCATCCAGGAATTGGGGGGGCTGAAGCTACAGATCCTTGGGATCGGCCGGGACGGCCACATCGGCTTCAATGAGCCTACCTCGTCGCTGGCCTCGAGGACACGCGAGAAGACGCTGACGCGCCAGACCATCGAGGACAATCGCCACTTCTTCGAGAAGGATGAGGAGGTGCCGCGCTGGGCCCTGACCATGGGCGTCGGCACCATCCTGGAGGCCCGCGAGATCCTGCTGCTGGCCACCGGCCGCGCCAAGGCCGATGCGGTGGCGGCGATGATCGAGGGCCCGGTGACGACCATGTGTACCGCCTCGGCGCTGCAGATGCACCCGCGGGTCACCGTCGTCATCGACGAGGCGGCGGCGGCCAAGCTCGATCACGACGACTACTACCGCTGGATGTCGGAGAACGATTGTCAGATGGCGGGCTACCTGGCTGAGTGCAAACGGCGGCAGGAAGAACGCCCCGAAACGGCCGCCAAGAAGCGACCTGTGCATTAAGGATGGGCCGTGGTATTCAGCCCCAAAGGGGCGTTTCGGGCGCCCAGGGCGTTGCCCTGGGCTGGTATGGCAGCGCGCCTTCAGCGCTTCAGACGGACTCTCTGATTGCACAGGCCGCCAAGAAGAACCCGGCACGAGGCTGAGGCTGCGGTGACCTGGTGCCACCGCAGCCTCAGTTCGTGCAGGCAACGTAGAGCGCCACAAGGTCGCGCGGTTCCAGGCGAAAGTCGCTGCCGAGGCCTTGGAAGAACCCGTGTTCGCGGATCAGATGCGCCTGCAGCGGCGTGAATCGTAGCTCCACCGTGCCGGCCCGGACCTGCACCACCGCCTTGTGGGCGCGGAAGCCGCACGCAAAGGGGCAGGAGATGCGGCCCATGGTCTCGACGATCTGCACCGTGGCCCGGCCGTCGAAGCCCTCACACGGGGCCTCGAGGCCGGCATCCGCCAGGCGGTGCAGCTCATCCAGCAGGTCGGCGATCTGCACGGCACTCACGTCGGCCGTCTCCAGCCGCGCCAGGTCGGTCGCCACGATCTCCTCGAGGGGACGAGGGTCCTGCCCCAGGAAGCCAGGGCCTGAGAGACGGCCAGGCGCCAGGCGCTGAAGCAGGCTGGCGAGGGCTGGATTCCGCTTCATCGTGCCACTCCCGGGTTGGTTCAGGCGAACTTGTCGAAGTGTACCTTGTCCGCCGTCATCCCTTTGCCGGTCAGAACCTTGATGCAGGCGTCGATCATGCCGGGCGAGCCGCAGAGGTAGGCCTCCTGGTCCGCGCCGTCGGCCGCGTGCCGACCGACCACGTCGGTGATCAGACCGAGTTCCCCCGTCCAGGCATCGTCCGGCGCAGGTTTGCTTAGGGCAGGAATGAAGCGGAAGTCCGGCAGCTCGCGCTCGAACTCCTGCATCTCCTCGAGATAGAACAGGTCGCGGCGGGTCACCGCGCCAAAGAAGTAACGGGTCCGGCGCGGATTGCGGGTATGACGCATCTCCATGAGGATGCTGCGAAACGGCGCCATGCCACTGCCACCGGCGATGAAGATCATCTCCGCGGGCGTATCCATGAGGCGGAACTCGCCATGCGGGCCGTTGAAGGTCACCATGTCCCCCACCTTCAGGAGATCAAACACCCAGGTGGTGCAGATGCCCTTGGGAACACGCCGAATGATCAGCTCGAGGTGCCGCTGGTCGCGGGGATCCCCGGCCAGCGAATAGGCACGGTACACGGAGGCTGGGCTGCCCTCGTAGACCGGGGTTTGCAGTTGCACGTAGGCACCGGGCACGAAAGGGATCGTCTCGGGATCGATGAGTTCGAAACGCAGCAGTCGGATGTCATGCGTCAGCGGGGTCACCGCGCAGACAACGGCCCGGTACTCGCGAATGGCGAAGAGCGCCGTGGGAATCTCGACGGCCAGGTCTTTACGAACTTTGAGCTGGCAGCAGAGACGAATCCCGGCGGCGATCTCCGCGGGGCTGAGATGGGGCTCCTCTGTCGCCAGCACCGCGCCCCCGCCGGACGTAACCTTGATCTTGCACAGACCGCAACTGCCGCTGCCGCCACAGGCCGACGGAATGAAGATCCGCCGAGAACCCAGCAGCCTCAGCAGACTGCTGCCGCCGGGGACTTCCAGCTCCCGCTCACCGTTGATGGTGATGCGGCAGGCGCCGTAGTTATTCAGGTAATGGTCCGCGATCACCAGCACCAGGGCCAGGACCCCGCAGACCGCGCACAGAGTGCCCACTGCCGTCAGGAACATCATGACCTGGAGAACCTTAAAACTTGATCATGCCGCTGAAGCCGACAAACGCCAGCGCGATGATGCCGCTGATGATCAACGTGATTCCCGTGCCGCGCAGACCCTCGGGGATCTTGTCTTCCTTGACCCGGCTACGAATGCCGGCCATCAGGATGATCGCCAGCAACCAGCCCAGGCCGCTGCCCAGGCCGAAGACCACGCATTGCAGAAAACCGTAGCCCTCCTTGGCCAGCATGAACAGCGAGACCCCCAGAATCGCGCAGTTGACCGTGATCAGCGGCAGGAAGATGCCCAAGGCGAAGTAGAGCGGCGGGGAGAAGCGCTGGATGATCATCTCCACCAACTGGACGAAGCCGGCGATGACCACGATGAAGATGATGTACTCCAGAAAGTCGATCTTCAACGGGACGGTCAGATAAGCGTGGACCAGGTAGTTCAGGGCGGCGGTGCAGGTCGTCGTGACGGCCACCGCCACCCCCAGGCCGATGCTGGTCTTCATCTGCCGCGAGATGGCGATGAACGAGCACATCCCCAGAAACCGCGTCAGCAGAATGTTGTCCGTAATGGCGGCGGCCAGAAGAATGACCAAAAGCTGAGCGAACAGCCCCTGACCGGCGGGCGCAAGCGCATCTGGCGAGACCGGTGTCATGCGGGCTTCCCCCCCTGCCGCCTCACCCTCTCGCTGCAGAACCAGACCACCAGCGCCAGCATGAAGAAGGCGCCCGGGGGCATGATCATAATGGTCCATGGGTGCCACCATAGATCGCGGGCTGGAAGCGCATAACCGCACAGGGTGCCGAAGCCCATCACCTCGCGGACAACCGAGATGGGGATCAGGATGAGGCTGTAGCCGATCCCAGCTCCCAGCCCGTCAAGGAACGACGGCCAGGGCGCATTCTTCGCCGCAAAAGCCTCGCAGCGTCCCATCAGAATGCAGTTGGTGATAATCAGGCCCACGTAGGGCCCGATGAGCTTATGGACTTCCGGAAACCAGGCTTTCATGGCGAATCCAGCCACGATGACATAGGCCGCGATGACGAGCACCTGCACCATCATGCGGACCTGCCTGGGGGTATAGTTGCGCAGCAGCGCGATGGTGCACCCGGAGAGGGCTGTGGCAAAGGCCAGCGCCCCGCACATCAACACCGTGTTCTGCACCAGATTCGTCACCGCCAGGGTCGAGCAGATGCCGATGACCTGGCGGAACACCGGGTTGTCCTGCCACAGGTTGACGATGAACGCTCTGCCGCCAACGGAATCACGGAGTCCCATGGCTGTTCACAGGCTCCTTGTTGGGGGGCTCAGGCGTGCGCTCATGGCGCGCTGGAAGATGCCGAGCTGCTGGTTCAGCACCCGTTCCATGGCCATGGAGGTCTGGGTCGCCCCGGTCACCGCATCCACCTGGCGTCCCTCCGGATCGGGCGTCCCCGCGCTGCCTAGGCGTAGATACGGCCCCCGGGGGTTCGGGGACACGGTCAGGCCCCGCCGGAACTGCTCGGTGAACACAGGCTCCGCGATGCGCCCGCCCAACCCTGGCGTCTCGGACTGCTCCAGGATCACAATCCCGACCGTGCGGGAAAGATCCGGGCGGATCGCCAGAATCCCCTCGACCGGCCCCCAGAAACCCAGGCCACGGAAGCGGAAACCATAGGCCTTTAGCTCTTTCCGGTCAAGCGCGGTATAGGCCTTGATGAGGTCGAAACTGGCGCCGCTCTGAGGATCGGTACAGCGCTCGTCACAGACCACCTGGCCGGTGACCAACGCCGCCACCGCGTTCTTACCCAGCCGGCTGGGATCGCCGAAGTCAAACACGGAAACCAGGGCGCGCTGCCGCAGAAACTCGGTATTGCGCTGCAACAGATCGGCCGAACCCAGATAAATGCCGGTAACGCCGGAGCCGAATACCAGCGCGATGCCGACCATGAAGGTGACAATGAACCAGGGCTTGGAGCTCATGGCACGGCCCCCGCCGCCGCCGTCGCAGAACCCCTGCCCTGCGCCTTCCTCTTCTCGGCTCGGCCCTTGATGACCAGCTCGAGGGTAGGACCTACGGTATTGCCGAGCAGAATGGCAAAGCCAACCCCCCCGGCGAACACGGACTTCCAGCGCATGAAGATGATCAGTGCCCCAATCAGCGCCCCGTAGATGAGCTGCGCCGTCTTGTCTTTCGGCGCGCTGACCGGATCGGTCACCATGAAGATGCAGGCGTAGAGCAGGGCGCCGCTGCAGAGCGACCAGGCCGGCGGCGGTACGGCCAGGACGCCGAATCCGTAGCGCAGGACGAGCACCGCCAGCACCGCCCCGGCCAGACTGCTGAGCATCAGGCGCCACTGCGCCGTCCCGGTTGCCAACAGGTACACCGCGCCGATCAGCAGCAGCAGCGCCGATACCTCGCCGATCGAACCCGCCGCCAAGACCCGCTGCCCGCCCCCGGCAACCGGGAAAACCCCGCCGATAGTGCCGAGGAACAGGTCCTTCACCGGCGTGGTCCAGCCGAAATCACGCAGAGCCCACATGGGGGTCGCGGCGCTGACCGCGTCCGTACCACCCAACCTGAGCAACGGCCCCCAATGCCCCAACCCGCCAGCACCCACGCTGTAAGCCGGCACGAAGCCACGGGTCATGGCCACCGGGAAACACACGTAGATGAAGGTGCGCCCCACGATGGCAGGGTTGAACACGTTCCGGCCAAAACCGCCGAAGAACTCCTTGCCGAAGGACATGGCGATCACCGCGCCTACGGCCGCCATCCAGAAAGGCAGCGTGGGCGGTAACGACAGGCCCAGCAACAGGCCAGTCACCAGCGCCGACTCCGTCAGCGGATCGCCGCGGCGACGCGCCAGGAACCACTCACAACCGCAGGTCCACAGCATCGTCCAGACGCACAATGCCGCCGCGCGCCAGCCGAAGAAGTAGATGCCGCCCAAGAGCGCCGGTAAGAGCGCCACGCAGAGGCGACGCATCATCACCTGGGGCTTGAACCAAAGAAGAGGCGCGCTCTCCTTGGCGCTGACTTCAGGCATCTCCGACCCCCTCCACAGCGACACACCTCAGGCGCCAGCGGTGGAGGCCCACCGCATCTCCATCGGTCTTCTGGAGAGGCGCCTGGCCTCAGGCGCGGGCGGTGGAGCCCACCGCATCTCCACCATACCGCGGCGGTGGAGGCCCACCGCATCTCCATCGGTCTTCTGGAGAGGCGCCTGGCCTCAGGCGCGGCGGTGGAGCCCACCGCATCTCCACCATACCGCGGCGGTGGAGGCCCACCGCATCTCCATCGGTCTTCTGGAGAGGCGCCTGGCCTCAGGCGCG
>CAILKC010000844.1 GCA_903834675.1 uncultured Victivallales bacterium
ATACCAGCCCAGGGCAACGCCCTGGGAATAGGACGGTTATGGGTTTGAGCCCTGTAGGGGCGAGCTATCTGCCATACCTCCGCACCGAGGCCGCATGGTCCGCCCCTTCAGGGCTCAATCCGCGCTGTGGACGGGTACCCAGGGCGTTGCCCTGGGCGCCCGGAACGCCCCTTTGGGGCTGAATACCTCGTCCCATCCTTATTGCACAGGTCGGAAAAAAGTCGACCTGTGGCCGAGAGGAAGTCCAGGGGCACAAGGCGGAACCTGGTCCCGGCCTGCTGGGTGCGTCTAGTCTTGCCGCCCATCCAGGTCGGCCTTCTCGGCCACCAGCAGCAGCGATGTGCCAAAAGGAAGACGCAGCCAGCGCAGCAGACGATACTCCCAGACGCAGGCCGTCTTCAGGACCCAGCCGATTGCCGCGGGCGGGATACCGTGCTGGGCACGCTTACGGGACAGGCCCAGGTTGAGAGTTTTCAGGACGATCTTGGGGAGACAGAGGGCGTGATAGAGGTACCGCAGGTCCAGGATTCTGAGGCCGCCGGGCAGCACGTTTCTGAGCGACGTCGCAGAGTAGCGGCGATAGTGCCGGTTGAGTTCATCATGGTAGTCCCACAGCCTCGTCAGGGCGGGGACCGTGATGACCAGCCGCCCGCCCGGGCGAAGCAGGTCCCACATCGCCTTGAGCGCCTGGCGCTCATCCTCGATATGCTCGACCACATCCAGGGCCGTAATCAGGTCGAAGCGCAGATCGCGGTAGCAGGCAGCGCCCAATGGCTGGGTGAAAATCTGCCTACGATAGGGTGAATCGGCGGGAATCAGCGACTCGTCGATCTCGATGCCGCGAACGTCGCCGAACTCTTGCAGACGCGGGAAGAACAGCCCATTCCCACAGCCGATATCGAGGATCGCCGATGGCGAGGTGAGTTCCAGGGAACGGATGACGTCCAGGAGAATCCTCTCCCGCGACTGGAACCACCAGTGCCTACGGTAGAGATCCTCGTACACCTTTGCGTATGCGCGTTCCACGGTTCGTTAGGCCTCGGCTAGCGCCACCCCTCGAAGACGGACAGCGAGAAATTCTCCAGTCGACTCACGGCCTGCCCGGCGTCCGCGGGAACCACCAACTCGCTTCGCAGCGCGTGAGTATGGAGGTCATGAGCCACCTGCTTCGACCAGGCCTGAACATACGTATTGTTGTTCCAGCCGTGCTTGGACTGCGGCGCCGGAGGCAGGGTTGGCGGCACCTTGTCCCTAGGCGGGAACTGGATGGCGCCGACCACCCACAGCTTCTTGCCCGCCGCGAGAGTCTTGTCGATCTGCTCGAGCGTCGCGTCCAGCGCGTCCGGCTGGGTCATGAGCTGCTTGAAGCGCGGGTAGGGAAACAGGCTGACTTCAAGATCGCTGGAAGTCAGGGGAAGTGTGTTCCAGGGCGCCTTGCCATGGTAGTAGTACTTGAAGCTGGGGGAAAGCCAGAAGGGACTGACCAGGACAAAGTCATCCGCGGCAGCTTCAGCCGCGAGGACGGCACAGAGACGATCGACGTTCGTGCGCCGCATATGAGCGTGGGCCCATAGCGACGGTAGACTCAGGAGCATCAGGGCACAGGCCGCGATCGTGCGCAGCAACCAGACCCAGGCCCGCTCATCCCGCGAACCCACCGCAACCTCCACCAGCAGCCCACAGAGAGCCAACAGCGGCGCGTAATGCCACGGCATCGGGATCATGCCGTTGACGCGAAAGAAACCGTAGGCACTCAGCGTTGCACCAAGGCTCACGAGGAAGGCATACAAGGCCAGGGACGGAGCGCTGCGGAGGGTTCCGCGCGAATGCACGATCCGCACTATCAGAAAGACCACGGCGAGAGCCGCCAGGCCCAGCCAGAGCGACAGGACTGACGAGTCACCGTTGGCGATCGCCTTGGTCAGCCCCCCAAGAATCCTCTTGTTCGTCAGCTCGAAGTGGGTGATCTGCGCAGCGTCAGCGTAGGCGCGAATCACCGGCAGATAGACGAGCATGGAGAGCGCCGTGACGCCGCAGAGCGTCATGATCAACAGGCAGCGTCTCCACAGTCCGCACAGCCCGCAGACGGCCATGCCAGCTAGCCCGATGGCAAACAACAGGTACGAGTTCTGATAGCTGGCGTGACAACTCAAGAGCGCCAACCCCAGGCTCGCGGTCACATTGCGCCATGTTGGCCGCTGAACAACCCTCCAGAACGCGCCACCACAGGGCACCACGAATAACATCGCCAGGCCGTAGGCTCGAATCGAGCTGCCAAAGTAGAAAACGGTCGGATTGAAGGCCACCAGCGCCATGACCAAGAGGGGCGCCCGCCCGCTGAACAGTCTCGCGCTGACGATCAGTGAGCCCATGATTCCCAAGGAGACCACCGTCCCAAAGAAGCGTATCCAGGCATCGCCCGTGGCGTAACCAAGGGCGGTCCACAGGCGCAGCAAGACATGCAGCAGGGGGGGAGCCGAATCCTTCGCGAGCCACGCGGCGTCGTGGTGGACCGGCAAGACCGACGCCAACTGGATGCTCGAGGTCTCGTCGCGCCAGAACGCACCGGAATTCTGGAACAGAATCACGTGTAAGCCCATGACTAAAAGACAGGCGACGGCGAGAAGCAGCCCGTCGATGACGCGGGTGACCGCTGGATTCTCCTGAAGACGGCGGCCCCCCCCTGGCACCGCCTTGCGCAACTCGCCGGACGGTCGGGAAGAGGGGCCGACGGTATTCTTGGAACGAGTCTTCTTTCTTGCTGCCATAGCGTGCTTTCAGCCTCTAGGGGGCAGGAAGCTTTCCTTGGCGAAAGCGAGCCAGGTGATAGTGGTGGACATTGCTGATACCGATGGCCAACGGGGTCCGATACAGGCTCCTCAAGTCAGGTTCTGTGGTGGAACGGAACTCCAGTCGCCTGGGCTGTTGAGCAGCCAGCGCCGTGGGGGCGCAGATCACCCGCGGCGAGCGGCCGAAATGAATCCGGCGAAAAGCCCCGACAATCTGGGCGACCGTCGTGGTGCGCTCGGCGGAGAAGAGCTTGACCTGCGCGCCGCCTGAGGCCGGTGGGGGCAGGCGCCCAGCGGCCCAGGCTGCCAGGCAACTCAGGACCTGCTGGGCACCATCGTCGATGTAAAGGTAGTCGCGAATCGTGTCCAAGGGCACGTAGATATGAATGGGCCGTTGCCAGATGATACACCGCGATACCTGCGAGATCAGGCCTTGTGGTTTGCTGAGATCCTGTCCCGGCCCGTACAGATTCGAGATGCGACCGATGAGGCAACGGGCCAGTGGATGCGACTGGGACCAGTCATGCACAAGCTGTTCCTGCGCGAGTTTGTTGCGACCGTAGGCCGAGATGGGCCGACAGGGCGAGGATTCGCGGATGGGCTGATCCGCACAATGACCGTAGACGCCTCCCGCGGAACTGGCCAGAAACAGGAATCCCGGCATGGGCGTCTCGTCGTGGGCAAAGTGGCGATCCAGGAGTCGCAGGAGGTGGGCCAGAGCGCGCGTTTCCTCCTCCAGGGCAGTCTCCTCCGTGCCGATCACTCCGGCCCCGGCGACCCACAGCACGGCCCAGGTGTCAAACCCGCTTCGGGCAGCGTGGACAAACGCTGCCGCCGCGGCATCCAGTTGCTCCGCAAGGACCGCGGGTAGACGCCAGGAAAAAGCCCGCAGTGGTGGCACCCAACTGCTGGCGCCCGGAACGGCTCGCGCCAGAGCCACCGTGAGTTGGCTGCCCAGGAGACCGCCTCGCCCGACGATCCAAACTAGCGACGATCGCATGGCTTTGCGTTCTGTTTGCGGCAGGGGCTGGAAACTACGAGAAACAAGGGTTTGCCCATGGCGGCACTCACGGTCACGCCCAAGTACTCGGCGATGATTCCCAGAGAGAAGAGAATCCCTCCAGAGAAGAAGCACTGCAGAATGGCTAACGACGTCCACCCTGGCACGGGAACGTTGCCGGTGAGCCGCGCCCAGACCGCAATCGTGGAGAACGCCAGGCCAAGAGCGATCGAGGCCAGGCCGAGATAGGTGACACAGCGCAGGGGTTTCGTCCCCGAGGTGAGCACCAGACGCCAGAAGTGTGAGACCAACGCCCGGTAGTTGTATCCCGACGGACGCCCACCGGAGCCGCGCAGGACGATCGGGCAGTGCGAACGGCGGGCGACGATCCAGGACAGGGCCACGTCGAGATAGACGCTGCAGCCGCAGTAGGCCGCGAGACTCCGCGCGATCTCCCCACGGATCAGGCGGAAGCTATGGAACTGCCCGGCCGTCGTGGCGTCGGCGAACACCCGGATCAGGCAGCGCTTCGTCACGGCACTGAGCAGGTTCCGAACCAGGCCGTGCGGCGGCGTGTTGGTGGGCAAACCATAGACAAGCTGGGAATCGCTATCCAGGGCGATATCGAGGAAGCGTCCGATATCCGCCGGATTCTGATCGCCGTCTTCATCGAGCGTCACGACCCATTCCGAACTCGTGGCGGCCGCACCGGCCAAGGTGGCGGGATGCTGACCGAAATTGCGGGCCAGCCAAACGAGTTTCACGGCCGCCCAGCGCGCCGCCAGCGTCTCCATCACCACGGCCGAGTTGTCGATGGCGCCATCATGGACCAGAATCACCTCGGCGACGCGAAAGAAGCGACCCCCCGCGGTGCATTGAACCTGCATCAAGGGCGCAATCTCGCCGACGAGCGGTTCCAGGGTCCGTTCTCCGTGGTAAACGGGTATGACAACCGACAGGGTGTGAAGGGGTTCAGTCGCAGCCGGGGCTTCGTGCTCGTGCGGCAACCGCGGAGTGGCTTCGGACTGCATGGTAGGCTCCGCACAACTGAGGGTGGCACGTCTCGTCAGCGCTCAACCTGGCGCGCTTGGCTGTCATACCTGCGCCGCCGGAGGCAGCAACTCCCCTGGTTCTTCCCTCTTCTCTGTCGTCCCGCGGGCCCGCGGCGTCGCGGAAATCGCCGCGGTCGGGGCCCGGTGCGCGGCGTGTCTGTCTCGTCCCGTAAGTGACCACCATCTGGGACTTCCCCACCTCGCGGATAGGAAGTTGCTTCTCCAGGGTCACGAGGCAGCAACCTAGTCCCGCTGCAAGGGGAGTGCAAGAGATGGGAGAATGGCGGGGGGGGGCAGGTCAGTTCCGTAGGGACTTCTGCCCGGCACGGCGGGGCGCTGGTCGGTTCAGATGTGGTCGGTGCGGCTGGGGGACGGCCGGGCCGACCGCTGCTCCACGCCTGGCGCCCGCCTGGCGCCCGGCGGAATACAGACGCCGTCCGCAAGCCACTTTACGTGGTTCATCCAGGCACGACCCCGATTCCGTTGGGACAGGAAGTCGAAGGTATCTCAATCCGAGTTTTGACCTACCTGCCCGTCTGCAACCGGAGGTGGTCAAGACAACTCCTATCGCTTGCTTGACATACCGTGCGGCTCGCATGTATTGTATCTACCACGTTGTGGTACTCAGCTCTCATGCCATGTAAGCCGCCGAGTCGTTGAACCGCACCAGATGTGTCCGACCAGCATTCAGCGCAGCAGGGACGCCGGACGGCTCCCGCCAGGGCCTGGCGGGAGGTTGGTCGCCGCCGTGTGGCGTTCAGGTGTCGGTGGCCAATTGGCGCGGTGCGGGGGCGGCGCGCAGGTCGGAGCCTCGTCGGTTCACGTGGCGGCGCGCACCTTACTCGTTCTGCTGGCCGGTCTGTTCTTGCTGCCGCTCTCTGCCCGGGCCGCGCTGAGCGGCGGCGCGGGCGTGGGGACGGTCAGCGCTTACAGCGGCATCGTCCTGCGCCGGGACGGGGTGATCGAGGCGTTGCCGGTGCGCTGCAACTACAGCATCACCAACACCGGTGCGGCAACCACGCGCA
>CAILKC010000845.1 GCA_903834675.1 uncultured Victivallales bacterium
CGAGGTATTCAGCCCCAAAGGGGCGCTTTGGGCGCCGAGGGCAACGCCCTGGGTACCAGTTCACCCCACAGATTGAGCCCTGAAGGGGCGGCCTATGCGACCTCAGCGCGAACCGAGGGAAGATAGCTCGCCCCTACAGGGCTCAAACCCATAACTATCCTATTCCCAGGGCGTTGCCCTGGGCTGGTATGGCCGCGCACCTTCAGCGCTCCAGGCGGACTTCCATATTGCACAGGTCGAAAAAAAGCTCAACCTTCAACTCTCAACGCTCAAGGCCGCGAAGGCTGGAAGTCTCATTCCGGTAGGTCCGGCCCCGAGTTCTCACCACGTCGGACCCCGCACGCAGGAGGCTCAGTCATGGACCGTCGGCGCACCCCCGAGACGGTCCTCGGCGACATCGAGTCCATCAGGACCATGGAACGCGGTAGGCTCTGTGACATGCGCACGCCTGCCGGGCACATTTACCACAACCTGCAGTTCTAGAGCGCCGCTGGGACCCGCGAAATGCGTCTGGGCTGGGTGTTCACCCAGAGCACGGTGGACGACGACGGGCAGCCCGTCCGCGGAAGTCGCGGGTTCGCCTCTGCCTCTTTAGCCCCGGAGGGGCGCCATCCCCCAGCCCAGGGCAGCGCTCCATGGGCGCTAAGATAACGAAACTCGGTCGCTTTTCGCCCTCCGAAAGCGGTGTCGAGCCACCGCACTCCAAAGCACCCCACGTTGTTGGGGGGCAGTATGATACCGCCTGGCGTGGCGCAGCCAGACAGGCTTTGGACTCTCGGCGGCTTGACGCCGCTTTCTCTCCCTTTGGGGTCGTAAGCGGTTCTATGTTAGCGCCTATGGGGCAGCGCCCTGGGTACCGGGCATACCCCAGATTCTCAGCCCCGAAGGGGCGCCATAGCTGGCCGCGCGGTGCGCATGGACTGTCGGCATGCCGCCCCTGCAGGGCTCAATCTCGTTTTGGATTCCATTCCCAGGGCGGTGCCTTGGGCTGAGGAATGGCCGCGCTTTCAGCGCTCCGCGGCGTCTGGCATTCGCGCCTACCGACCGGACAATCCGAGGGAAATTGCGCTTGCAGATTATCATCGACGGTCACTCCTCAGGTACCCGGCAAGAATGTTATGCACCCACAGCCTACGCTAAACTTGTATTCCGGCCGCGCGGCGTGGTATTTTTCAGCTCGATCCAAGGTGAACAGGAGCCTCATCCATGGTACGGCTAGCACGAGTTCGGCGGCGCTACACCCTGGCTGCGACTCTGGGGATCATCGTCTGCGGCGGCGTGCAGGCCGCCACCACGGTCAACGGCACGAAGTACGACGGCAGCGGCGGGCCTTGGACGCCGTCCGGCAGCCCGTACGTGGTCAACGCTGACGTGACCGTGCCGGCGGGGCAGACACTGACCATCCAGCCCGGGGTGGTGGTGAAGTTCACCTACGGCGCCCAGAACCTGATCGTCAACGGCACCCTCAACGCCGACGGCACGCCGGGCTCGCGCATCATCTTCACCTCCGACCGCGACGACACGGCGGGCGGCGATAGCAACGGCGACGGCCCCAACACGACACCCGAGGTCGGCTTCTGGGGCTGTCTGCGCTTCACGGCCACCAGCACCGACAACCTCTTGGACAACGTCGAGGTGCGCTATGCGGGCTGGGACAGCGACGGTGGCGTGTGGGTCAACGGCGGCCCGTTGACCCTGACGAACAGCCTTCTCACACGCACCGCGGGGTCCGGCGTACGCATCGAGAACAGCAACCCGACGCTCAGCAGCAATACCTACTCGAACAACACGTGGGCGGCGGTCTCTATGGACCTGGCCTCAAACCCCGACATCCATGGGGTGACGATCAGCGGCAACGGCACCAACGGCCTGTGGCTGGATTCCGGGACGCTGGCCGCCGGGGGCTTGACCTGGGATGACCCGGATATCGTCTATGTCTTCTTCGGCACTATCACCGTGCCGGCCGGCTCCACGCTGAACCTCGCTGCGAACCAGGTGGTCAAAGGCGGCTATGGAGCGGTGGATTTGCTGGTCAATGGCACCCTCGTCGCCGCGGGGGCCGCCGGCGCCCCGGTGGAGTTCACCTCCTACCGCGACGATAGCATCGGCGGCGACACCAACAACAACGGCGCCAACGACGGACCCTACCGGGGAATCTGGGGCGGGCTCTGGTTCAGCTCCACCAGCACGGGCAACACGCTGCAGCACTGCCGCATCTCGTATGGAGGTTGGACTGGGGCCGGCGAGGTCATCGTCGACCACGCCGGGCTGAGCATGACCGACTGCACCCTGCGCCAGTGCAGCACCAACGGCATCCGCATCGCGGGGGCGTCACCGCTGCTGCGCGAGACGATCTTCGCCGACAACAGCGGTGCGGCGGTCTCC
>CAILKC010000846.1 GCA_903834675.1 uncultured Victivallales bacterium
AATATGGCGTTCTCGAACCGGGCGACGGTGAGGGCGTCGGCGGCTTGACGGGAAGCGGGAGTCCAGCCGTCTGCTGCGCCGCCCCCCTGTTCTGCAAGGCGACGCAACTGCCATCATTAAGAGGACAGTTAAGCAGGCGGTCAGGGAGCCACCTGGAAGGCGACGGGCTCGAACTCCAGGCCCCATTTCACCACAGAGAGCACAGCGCGGGCTTTGCCCGCGCTGTGTTCTTGGTGGTGAATAATCCAGGCTAGGGAACTGACCTGCGCTCTCCAGCGTCCGCGGCAAACTTCACCGGCATTGCCGGAGGCCAATCTGAACAACCAGGCACAGCCCTATTCTCAACCTATATTCGGGAGGTTCTCGCAGGCCCCCGCGTCTGCCCCTGGAGCCCGCGCTGCCCAGCCTGTTTCGGGTTTGCCGCGGCGGATCGCGGTATCCCCATGTACGGCGGAGACCGCCGGCTCCAGGCGAGATGCGGGTGAGCCGAGGGTTCGGCAAGAGCCTCTCGGGGCTTGGACGGAGCGGGTCAGACAATCTGGCCCGCGCCACGATGAACCGCACAGGAGGTCGCCTACGTGACTGCGATAGATCAGGAGTCCGGCGCCGCCTGGGTTCGCGAACTGCGCACTCGCATTCGGGGCGAGGTGCTGGACGATGGGGAGGCGCGGCAGCGTTGCGCCACCGACCAGAGCCTGTACGCGGTCACGCCACGGGTGGTGGTGACACCGCGGGATGAAGAGGAGGTCGGGCGCGTTCTCGCCCTGGCCCTGGAGGCCGGCGTGCCGATCACGCCGCGCGCCGGAGGCAGCGGCACCGCCGGGGCCGCCCTGGGCCGCGGCATCGTGCTGCGCTTCGGCAAAGAGGGGCCGATGAACCGGCTGCTCAGCCTGACTTCCGGCAGCGCCGGGGTGCGGGCCACGGTCGAGCCCGGGTTGCTGCACGATGACTTGCAGCGGGCCCTGCGAGCCGTCGGCGTCTTCCTGCCCGCGGATCCCTCCAGCGGCGGCATTTGCCTGCTCGGGGGCAATCTGGCGACCAAGGCCAGCGGTCCGCACGAGCTGCGCCATGGCTCCATCGACCGCTACACGGAGAGCCTGCGGCTGGTCACCGCTGCCGGCACGGTCATTGACACGGCTGCCCCTGAATCCATCCCCAGGGCTCTGGTGGATGGGCTGCGCGCGATTCGGCGGGATCTGCTGGCTTCGCCTGCCAGCCATGAGCGGCTGTTGGCCCGCCTGGACCGCAAGATCGCCTCCGGCTATAACCTCTTTGGACTCCTGCGTTCTGAACGACCGCAGGACTGGGTGACGCAACTGCTGATCGGCAGCGTGGGGACGCTGGGCGTGATCACCCGGGCGACGCTACGGGCAGAGCCGGCGCCGGTGGGGCACGCGACCACGTTGCTGTACTTCCGCGACCTGGCCGAAGCCGGGGACGCGGTGCCCGCCATCGCCGCCGGCGGCGCCGCCGCCATCGAGATCATCAACTACCGCACCATCCAGATTGTGACCGCCCGGCACCCGGAACTGGCCGTGCCGAGCGGCGAAGTCCAGATGTTGCTGGTGGAGAATGTCGGGCCGGAACGTCATGACCAGATCGACCGGGTTGGCGCCGCTCTGCGCTCCGGCGGTTACCGGCTGGCGGCGCCGCCCCGAACCGTCGAAGCCGTCGCGGAACAGGAGGCGGTCTGGAAGCTGCGCAAGGCCCTGTTGCCCACGATCCGCAACTTCAGCCCCGAGTGGCGCGCCCCGGCGATCGTGAACGACGTCGGCGTGGCGGTCAGCGGCCTGGCCCCCTTCATTCGGGATGTCGAAGGCATCTTCGACCGTCTGGGGCTGCCGGCTGCCATCTACGGGCATGCCGGTAGCGGCAACCTGCACCTGCGCCCCTTTGTCCGTCCAGACGACCCGCAGCTTCGCGATTTGCTGCATCGCCTGGCGGACGAGGTCTATGGGGCTGCCATGCGCTATGATGGCACGATCACCGCCGAACACGGCATGGGCCGGGCGCGGGCCCCCTACCTGGCCCTGGAATGGGGCGAGGCACTGACCGGACTGATGCGCCGCGTCAAGGAGCTCTTTGATCCGACCGGCATTCTGAACCCCGGCGCGGTGTTTCCGGCGGCCGATCTCACCGACGATCTGCGACCCCTGTAAGCGCAGGGGCCGCCGCGGGGCGAGAGCGTTGCGCGTTTCAGTCCGGATTCTGCCAGATGCGGCGGGCGATGCCGAAGGTCTCCTCGATCTCGTATTCGTGGCCGATGCCGACGACGATGCCATCGAGATCGGGCAGGCGACAGACGTAGTCCATCCCTTCCTGCGGCGCCAGGCGGCCCATGGCCAACGGCTTCATGCCGACCACCTTCTTCTTGGTGCGGCGGATGGCGCCCAGGACCTGCTCTTCGCACGGACACATGCGCCAGGCGAGTTTGTTGACCGGGGTGTTGATCACCGCGATGTCGAAGGGCTCTGCCGCCGGGATGATCTCGCCGGCGTTGTGGGTAGACATGCCGGGCAGAAAACCGAGATCGCGGCAGCACTTGGCGAAGTCCGCAAACTCGGGCTTCATGGTATTCTGGGCCTTGACATAGAGCGCGTCAGTGACCTGGCCATGCAGCAGGCAGACCTTGCAGTTCACCGAGCGCAGCCGGTCGGCAAACGGGGCAAAATCGAGCGGCACGATGACGAAGGTCGGCATCTCGGTGCCGGTCTTGGCCACGGCGTCCTGCAGGGCCTTCATGATGTACTGGTCATTGTCGCTGGTCACGCCCATCATCATGCCGCGCGCCCCGGCTTTGATGGCGGCGACGATGATCGGCTCGACGGCGGCGGCGGTATTGAGGGTTTCCCGGTACAGCCGTGAGCGCGCCTGACTCATGTAGGAACCGCCAATGAACGGGTTATGCCCGAGCAGCAGTCGTGAAAAAGTCTGCCCTTCCACCTCGAAGCTTGGAAATGCCGCTGGTTCTGCCATGATGCGTGCTCCCCAGGCCTGGCCTCGACTCCGCTTCCCGGCCGTCGGCAACCCGCGTTCCGCTGCTGCCGACCCCGGTTGCAGCCCCGCTTCTCACGGCGCGAGGCCGTCCGTCCCTGAAGATACCGCCGCGTGCTGCGGCTGGCCAGCGGCCGGGCCGCCTTGGGGCGCAGGTCAGTTTCTAGGGTTCAGGGTTCAGGGTTCAGGGTTCAGCCCAGCCCCCGGCTGCGGCCGGGCATACCGGAATGAGACTTCCAGTCTGCGCCGCGTCCGCCCGGCGTCAGGCCGCTGCGGCGTCCGTGCTCAGCGACGTGCGTTCCGGCATGTTACGGATGAGCAGGATGGCGGCGAGGAAGCGCAGGATCGCCGAAGCGACGAAGGTGACGTGAAAGCCGCCGAAGGTCCAGCCCCCGAGCTGGAGATGCCAGCCATGGAGAGACTTGATGATCAGGCCGCCGACGATGACGCCCACCCCGCCGGCAAGGTTGGCAAGGCTGCTGGAAACGGCGCAGTACATGGCGCGCTTCTCCACCGGTGGAAAGCGGGTGATGAACTTGTTGGAGGCGGTGCTCGCCGCGGTGCTTGAGGTGCCGCCCACCAGGCTGGCCGCGGCCAGCCAGGCCAGAGCGCTGGTCGGCGTAGCGAGGACCCAAAACAGGGGCAGGCTGGCCCACACCAGGTGCCCCCAGAAGAGCATGCGTTTCGGCCCCAGCCGGTCCACCAGGCGTCCGGTCCAGTGGCCGGTGATGATGCTGCCCAGCAGCGCCACCCCGGTAAGCACGATAGACCCGCCCAGGAAGTTCTTCTTGATCTCCAGGTTCTCGACAAAGTAAATCGTGGCGAGGACGCCGCCGATGGTCATGGCGAAGGTCCAGCAGCCGTTGAACACCAGCCAGGGCCGGAAGGCACGGTCGCGCAGCGGGGTCATCATGGCCTGCAACACGTGCGTCCGCGGCGCCAGTTCCATGGGTGGCTCAGGCAGGGTGCCGTGGATCAGAAGGTCCACCAGGCCGATCAGGGTGGCGCCGACAAAGACCCACATGACCGCTTGCAGTTTGTGCGCTTCCGGGATGCGGTCGATCAGGAAGCCCGAGGGGATGACGACGATCATTACCCCGACCGCGATCCAGGCCGAGCGGCGGCCGTAGAAGGTCCCATGTTCGTCCTCGGGGATGATGTCCGCCAGCCAGGACAGCCAAGGCGGGCTCGACATGGTGCCCATGAAGTTCGCCAGGCACACGCAGGCGATCAGCACCACCGGGGTCCACGTGCTGCCGTGCGCCCACAGCCACAGCGCCAGCAGAATCCCCGCCAGCCGCAGGGTCCGTTCGGCCACCGCAAACAGGAACCAGATCAGCTTGCGCTTGCCGGTGCGCTCGGTGAGGATCGCCGACACGATCTGGGCCGAGATCAGCCACGACGAGAGCCCAGCCATCACGCTCCACTCAAACTCGGTGACCCCTACCGTGGTGCCGAAGTAGACAAAGAAGATGCCGGCAATCAGCGTCGCCCAGATGTTCCCCATCGTCCCGGTGTAGATGTGCTTACGCATGACGCTGGGAAGTTCCCAGGCGTAGACCATGCGGTGGGCAAAATACGTCTCCAAAAAGCTCGGGGAGCGGGATTCCCCATTGGCCGAACCCGTATCTGCTGGGGTACTCATGGGAACCTCGCCCAGATGGAGCCGCGGCCCTCGGAGACGCGCCACGTTCGCACCCGAAACGACAGGTCTGCCTTTCCGTCATGCCTCAAGGCAGGACAAACAGCGACAGCCGCAGACAACAGAACAAGGAAAACCTCGCAAGATAGGTGACCTACGAGCGAAATCAAGGGTTATCGGGGCGCCGCCGGGGCGGTTTCAAAAAACCGGGCTGGGCGTCGCAACACCCCGTGGCCTGTCTGCCGTATCGGCTTGCGCGAGAACACACGCCGTCAGGCATGGCACAGGCGCCAAGCCAAAGCGGTGTCGGGGTCGCCGTCGGCGACCTTGCCACGCGTACTCCACATGACCGCCGCGCGATGTGGACTGCGTGCGGCAGAGGGCCGCGGCCGCGGCCCGTCGACGCCGCTTTCACGGCCGGCGGGACGGCGGCGGTCGTTTCACGAAAGAGCCCCCGCTAGATCATGGCAGGCGTCTGCCATGATGCCGCTTGCCGCCTTGGAGCCCGCGAGGCCCAGCCCGTTTCGGGCGGGTTCGCGGTATCCGCCGTCTGCAAGACCCCCATGTACGGCGGAAGCCCCGGCAGGGCCGGTGCGGACCGCCGGCTCCAGGGTGCCTACTACCAGGAAAGAGAAACCGCCCTGGGTCGCCGCCGGGCGCTCACAGGCCCGGCAGGGGTGTCTGCAATGCCGCCTCGGGCAGAGCCAGCTCCTCGGGGCAGTCGAGCACCCAGCGATAGCTCGCCTTGCCGGTGGGCGCCGTCGGCAAACGCAGGGTGGCGCTCAGCTTCGCGTCGACCTCGAGGTCGGCAACCGGCGGCAGCGCCCGGCGCTCACCCTGATCCTTGGGGATCACGTAGGGCGCCTCACCGGGGAAATACACCAGCCGTTCGCCGGAACGGAGGACGACCGGGAAGGCCAAGGTCCGCTCGCCGACCCGCAGTTCCGGGTTCTCCAGCGTGCCCTCGTCGAGGCGTCGCAGGGCCTTGATGTCGTCGATCAGGCAGGTCACGGTCGTGCGGCCGGGGAGAACGTTGAAGTAGAACAGCAGGTAGTCGATCCTGGCATAGTCGACCAAGTGGGGTTGCGGCTTTTCCGGCCGCGGCAACTGGATGTAGCGCCACTCGCTGAAATCGTTGTTGACGTAGTGATCGGTGGCGTTGCCGTCCTGACGCACCTGCAGTTTGAACTTACCGCCCTTGCCATCGCCTTTGAGCCAGAGCCCAAGGCCCTGGTGCTGGGTCAGATCCAGGGGCGGGTTGAAGCGCCGTCCGATGCAGCTCCAACCGCCGGCGCCGGCCAGGGGGTTGGTGGCCGTCAACGAGGCGCAGCTCTTACCTTCCCTGCCCCCCTCGACCAGCTTGAACTCCTGCGTCACGCCCGGGCTGGTGGCGGCGTAGGAGCCTTGTCCCACCGCCACCTTGGCAGACTGGTTGAGGGGGTCACCGACGTAGGGCGCCAGGTCCTCAAACGCCTCCAGCACCAGCGCGTCGGCGGCGCGGTAGGCCGGTCCGGGGGCGTCGAGTCCGCCGCAACGGAGCTGCAGGCCGAGCCGGGCGCCCGGCGTCGGCGGCTCGACC
>CAILKC010000847.1 GCA_903834675.1 uncultured Victivallales bacterium
CTGGCAGACCCCCGCCGCGAGGTTCACCGTCACCGCACCCTGAGCCGTGGGCGTTACCACGAAGGAGTAGCTCGCCCCAGAGCCGGCAAAGGCGCCGGCCGTACCGTTGGTCACCGTGATGTCACCGAGCATGAAGCCGGTGACACTTTCGCTGAAGCTCGCGGTAAGGGGGATGGGACCGACGTTGGTCGGATCCGGCGCCACGCTGGCCAGCGTGACCGTCGGCAGCCCGGTGTCGTAGACCCGCGAGATCGGCGTCGCAGCGCTGTTGAGGTTGCTCGCGGCATCCTGACAGACCCCGGCAGCGATGTTGACGGTCACCGTGCCCTGAGCCGCAGGCGTTACCACGAAGGAGTAGCTCAACCCAGAGCCGGTAAAGGCGCCAGCCGTGCCGTTGGTCACCGCGATGTCGCCGAGCGTGAAGCCGGTGACGCTTTCGCCGAAGCTCGCGGTAAAGGGGATCGGACTGACGTTAGTTGCAGTAGGCGCGGTACTGGCCAGGGTTACGGTCGGCGCTACGCTGTCGTAGACCCGTGAGATCGGCGCGGCGGCAGAGTTGAGGTTGGTCGCGGCATCCTGACAGACCCCGGCAGCGAGGTTGACGGTCACCGTGCCCTGAGCCGCGGGAGTTACCACGAAGGAGTAGCTCGTCCCAGAGCCGGCGAAGGCGCCAGCCGTGCCGTTGCTGACGGTGATATCACCGAGCGTGAAGCCGGTGACGCTTTCGCCGAAGCTCGCGGTAAAGGGGATCGGACTGACTTTGGTCGGGTCCAGCGCCGTACTAGCCAACGTCACGGTTGGTGCCACGCTGTCGTGGGCCCGCGAGATCGGCGCGGCAGCGCTGTTCGGGTTGCTCGCGGCATCCTGGCAGACCCCGGCAGCGAGGTTGACGGTCACCGTGCCCTGAGCTGCAGGCGTTACCTCGAAGGCGTAGCTCGTCCCGGAGCCGGTAAAGGTGCCGGCCGTGCCGTTGGTCACCGTGATGTCGCCGAGTGTGAAGCCGGTGACGCTTTCGCTGAAGTTCGCGGTAAAGGGGATGGGACTGACGTTAGTTGCAGCAGACGCGGTACTGGCCAGAGTGACCGTCGGCAGCCCGGTATCGTAGATGCGGGAAATCGGCGCAGCAGCGCTGTTGCGATTGCTCGCAGCATCCTGGCAGCGCCCGGCGGCGATGTTGACCGTCACTGTGCCCTGGGCCGCAGGCGTCACTACGAAGGAGTAGCTCGACCCGGAGCCGGCAAAAGTGCCAGCGGTGCCGTTGGTCACCGTGATGTCACTAAGGGCAAAGCCCGTGACGCTCTCGCTGAAGCTCGCGGTAAAGGGAATCGGACTGGCGTTGGTCGGATCCGGCACCACGCTGGCCAGCGTCACGATCGGTGCCACGCTGTCGTAGACCCGTGAGATCGATAGGGCAGCCGTGTTGAGGTTGCTGGCGGCATCCTGGCAGACCCCGGCGGCGAGGTTGACCGTCACCGTGCCCTGAGCCGCGGGCGTTACCACGAAGCTGTAGCTCGTCCCGGAGCCGGTAAAGGCGCCAGCCGTGCCGTTGGTCACCGTGATGTCGCCGACAGTGAAGCCGGCGACACCCTCGCTGAAGCTCGCGGTAAAGGGAATCGGACTGACGTTGGTCGCAACGGGCGCGGTGCTGGCCAGCACCACCGCTGGCGGCCCGCTATCGTAGACCCGCGAGATCGGCGCGGCGGCGCTGTTGAGATTGCTCGCCAGATCCTGGCAGACCCCGGCGGCGGTGTTGACCGTCACTGTGCCCTGTGCCGCGGGCGTTACCACAAACGAGTAGTTCGACCCGGAGCCAGTAAAGGTGCCAGCCGTGCCGTTGGTCACCGTGAGGTCGCCGACAGTGAAGCCGGTGACACTCTCGCTGAAAGTGACGGTAAAGGGGATGGGACCGACGTTGGTGGAAGCGGGCGCGGTGCTGGCCAGCGTCACGGTCGGGGCCAGGCTGTCGTAGACCCGCGAGATCGACGTGGCAGCCGTGTTGAGGTTGCTCGCGGCATCCTGGCAGACCCCGGCAGCGACACTGACCGTCACCGTACCCTGAGCCGCAGGCGTCACCACGAAGGAGTAGCTCGACCCGGAGCCAGCAAAGCTGCCAGCCGCGCCGTTGGTCACCGTGATGTCACTGAGCGCGAAGCCGGTGACGCTCTCGCTGAAGCTTGCGGTAAAGGGGATGGGACTGGCTTTAGTCGCAGCAGGCGCAGTGCTGGCCAGAGTCACGGTTGGTGCCGTTACGTCAGTGTAGGTGTAGTCATCGGCAGCAGTGTTGGCCGTGGTGCCGCCCGCCGTCGTGACGCTGACAGCCACCGTCTGGCCCGCCGTGCCCGGCGGAGCGACCGCAGTGACTTGCGTAACCGAGTCGAACGTGAACGATACGGCGTTCGTCGTCCCAAATCTTACCGTCGAGGCACCGGTCAGGTTGGTGCCGGTGATCACCACACTGGTGCCGCCTGCCTCCGGGCCATGGGTCGGGTCTAGGCCCGTGATCGCCGGTACAGCCGGGAAGATGGTCAGTGTGCCATTGGTCCTCGTGACCGCGTAGTTAGGCAGACGGTTGTCCGGGTCGACCAGCGTCGGGATGATCGCTTCTGCCGTGGCCGGCCCGTAGACACCGACTGGCGTTGCAGCCACGGCCCCGCTGCCGTAGGTGACCGAGATACTGTCGCCGGCAACCACGCCGGTGAGTATGCCAGTGAACACCGGATTGGCGGCACCGTACGGCCGACTCTTGTTCTCGGCGGTCACCGTGAGCGGCCTGCAAGCCGCCAGCACGTCGGCGTCAACGGTTGCCGCGGCGTAGATTGCAGTCGCCGCCTTCGTGGCCCGAACGGCGACGACACCCGTGCCGGATGTCATGCGGAGTTGGTTGCCCACAGTCTCGCCGGGACCGTTCACCACCACAAATGTTACCGCGCCTGCGCCAGAACCGCCCGTCACCCCGAGTGCCTGCGTTGCGTTGTACTCCTGGGGGCTGGTTGGTCTGAAGACGAGCGTCGCCTGTGTCGCAAGACTGACGTGGAACGTCCGCGACACCGGCGTGGCCGGAAGGTATTCGGCGTTGCCGCCTTGGGAAGCGGTGACCGTTACGTCGCCTGTGCCCGTGAACGAAAGCACCTGGCCAGTCCGTGTCGCCGGACCGGTTACCGCGTACCCCACCGCGAGGCCTGAACTCGCCGTCGCCCCAAGAGTCACGGTCGCCGTCGCCACTTGATCCGGAATCTCGCCGAACGTGATCGTCTGGTCTGTTCTGCCCACCACGACCGTGGCCGTGGCCGCCGCGGTGTCGCCGTTGTCGGCAATGACCCCTGCGCTCGCCTGGATCAGCATTCCGTTCGGGAGCGTTCCGCTATAGTCAGAGACTGACGCCGACACGGTCACCGCCCGGCGCTGACCCGCAGCCAGCGTCCCCAGCGGCCATCGTGCCACGGTGCCAGATGTGTAGCTTCCTACGCTGTCCGCCGACGGCGAGGCATCCGTCGGACTCGAGAAACTGCAGTACTCCGGATTCACGAACCGCAACACCACGCCTGACAGGTCCGCCGCGCCCCGGTTGGCAACGGTCAGTGTGTAGGTTACGTGCCGGCCCGGCACCACCGGGCTCGGGTTCGCCGACATCGTGAGGGTCAGCGGCGCGCCC
>CAILKC010000848.1 GCA_903834675.1 uncultured Victivallales bacterium
AGACGCAACCCCGTTGGGGTAGGAGGTCATGACCCAATATGACCCAGGGTAGCGGCACCATCGCCGCAACCCTGGGCTCTGAGCCACAGCCCCGTTGGGGCAGGGAAATGCACCTGCGTGTAACCTGAGTAGTCACGAACCATGGATGTGCCGGACGACACACTAGCGCTCGAGGGTAACGGCAAGCGCCTCCACCACGGCCGCCATCTCGGCGTTGGTCAGCAGATGGGCGGGATCATCAAGGCCGCGCGGGATGAGGTCCAGTTCGTAGCCCTTGTCCATGACCGGCTTCTCGGCCACCGCCCCCGGACCGGACCACAGGGGGACTTCAAAGGCGGCGAACAACAGGCTCAACCCCTCGTGCAGGGAGACCGGCCGGTCAGGCTCAAACCGGTCCGCGGCCACGAGCTTGAACAGCCCCCGGTCACGGGCATAGCGGGCATAGGGCACGGCCCAGTGGCCAGGGGCGATGTCCTGAAAGCCCGAGGCTGCCTCGGCGGCCGACGCGGGCAAGAGCACCTGGCGCTGGGGATTGCTGCGAGACAGCAGGTGATTCCGCGCATCCAGCGCCGTGCGTAGCGCCCTGGCGCGGGTCACGGGCGCCTCGGGGTCGAAGTGGCTGTCGGGATAGGCCCGCAGCAGACCCTTGGACGCCAGCGCCGCGATGGCTTCCTCAAAACGGTGGTTGGCGATATCGGTGAAGGTGATGCTCAGAGCTCCCACGCGGTAGGTCCCGCGATGCTCCCGCTCGCCGGCCAGCACCTGGATGGCGCCCAGCACCCGCACGATGGCGTCGGCATTGCGTTCGAAGCTGGCCGCCGTATCGCTGTACTGGATGACCAGCTCGTGGTCGCCGTGCAGGATGACGGCCTCCACCCGCCGCCGCAAGTCCTTCAGGTCAACCCCGTTCTGCTCGGTCACAAGCAGCCATCCCGGCAGGCCATCCACCAGCAGATCCTCCTGTTTGCGCACGACGCGCTCCAAGGAGGCACCGTTGACGGTTTCGCGCAGCCGGGCCGCCGGTGCGGACTGCTGTTTCGTGGCAGGGATGCGGCGGTAGGCGACCTCCAGGGTGCCATCGTAGTTGCCCTGTTGCCAGGCCGTCAGCAGGTTGTCCTGGCCGTCCGAACCCGGGTTGAGCCGTCCCCCCCAACCTTCCGGCAGCGCCATCCTGACGCCTGGATCGCGGATGACAAAGTCGCGCTGCGGGGATGGCGGCAAGGCCTCGGCAGGCTCCAGAAAACGGCAGCCGGCCAAGGCTTGCTCCAAGGCGGACTGCTGGCGCTCGCGGCCGCTGTCGCCGAGGCGGTAGAGGACGCGCACCACGGTATTGCCGAAGAACACCTGCATCAGCGTATCCTGCTCGCGCCCCGCGGTGACGGTGATACGCCAGGCCTCGGCGCCGACGAAGGTTGTGCTTTCCTGGGCAACCTTGTCATCGGCTTCCTGGCCCCGGTCAAGGTCCTCCTGCAACCGCGCCTTGAAGGCGGCATCGATGGGGAACGGGCGGCGGTCGAACTGGAAGCCGATGCTGACGGGGTCGAGCACGGCTTCCTGGCCGATGACCAGCTCGTCTTCGCCGATGGCCTCGAACCGCCACCCCTGGGGCAGGCGCAGTTCCAGGCGCGGGTAGATCTCGGTGCGGTAGACACGCTCGTCGTTGGCACGCGCAAAAGCCGCCAGTTCGGCCGTCAACCGCGCCTCGGCCACCGCATCCACCGTGGGCGGGTCCCCGAGATGAGCGGCCAGCCACGGACGAGCCGCCCGGATATCCAGGATGTAGCCCACATTCTCGGCAAAACTGCGGAGGAACACCGGGACCCCAATCAGGCGTTTCCTAGCGTCCAGGACCGTCCCCCCAGAGCTGCCCAGATCGAGGTCTGTATCGGTCTTGAAACACGGGTGTTCGTTGAGCCGGTCAAAACCGCTGATCTGGCCGCGGGACACGGTCAGCGTTTCACCCCCGCTTGCCGGGTAACCGAGCACCTGAATCTCCTGGCCCTGCTTCGGCGAAATGCTGGCATTCCAGTCGAGATACTTCAACTCGGGCAACTCACGGCCCAGCGCGTCCCTGGGGTTCAAGCGCAACACGGCCAAATCCAGGGACCGATCAAAGGCGGCAAGACGGGCCGTAAAGCGCCGCGCTGGGCGCTGGCGCAGATCGAAGGTGATGGCGATCTCGAAGGCTTCGAAGGCCACCTGTTCGTCGGGGTCGAAGACGACGTGGTAGTTCGTCAGAACGTGGCCGGTCGGACTGATCAGCGTCCCAGAACCGAACGACGTGGGCAGGATCTGATCGGTGCGGGTCCGTTTATAGCAGATGACCTGCACGCTCGGGAACATGCGGCCGACCTCTTCCGCCGCCCCAGTCCGCAGCCCCGCCAACCCCGCGACCAGTCCAAGACCGATTGCCAGCCGCCCCCACCGATACCGCATTCCCGTCTCCTGCTGCAAGACGCACGCGCCGGGCGTATGACTCTCAGCACAGCGTGCCACGTTGCGCCGCATAGGGTAGCCCCTCTGCCCGGGAAGTCGAGGCCCAGCCTGGCGTCAGTCAGGGAGGCAAGCGGGGTCAGGGCAGACGCCTGCCAGATTCAGCGGGGGCTCTTTCCTGAAACAGCCGCGGCCGCTCCCCGGGGGGCACTTGCAGGCAACCGTGGCCTGTGTATGTTTATCGGCTGCTTATGCTTAGTGGTATGGCAGCAGACGCGGCGGACCCGTGGGCTCGCCGGGTCGAACAGCAAGGGGCGCGCGAACGACGATGCACAACAGGCGCAGTTTCACCTTGATTGAGTTGCTGGTTGTGATTGCCATCATTGCCATCTTGGCGGCCATGCTGCTGCCGGCTCTGGCCAAGGCGCGGGAAAAAGCGCGCGAGGCCTCCTGCAAGGGCAACATCAAGCAACTTGCTCTGGCCGGGCAACTCTATGCCGACGACAACAAGGAAACCCTGCAGCGCTACTGCTACTGGGAAGATCCGGCGCTGTGGGACACGGCCAACGGCAAGAGCTCCGGCCTTTACGGCATCCGCCAGTACCTCGGGGGCGACTTCAGCGCCGGCATCTGTCCCAGCGTCGGCAGCATCCGCTACGGCCAGACCAACACCACGACTCCCTGCGGCGGCATTGGCTGGAGCTACAACGCCACCCAGGCCAGGCCGACGCTCGGCAAGTTCAGCGATCCCACCGGGACCATCTGGATCGGCGATACCGGCAACGCTACCACGAACGGCACCACTTGGTTCGGTTACTACAACACCGTCGTCACCTGGGCCTACGGCCGGCACAGCGCGCGTTCAAACCTCGGCTACATCGACGGCCACGTCGACAGCCTTCCCTATGGGTACCTCGTCTCCGCGCCCGCCATCGCCAACTCTTTCCGTGGCTACCTCTGCCCGAACGGCTACTGAGTCGCCCCGGGCACCCTCGTCGCCTGGCGCCTCGGCGTTCGGCGGCTATCGTAGGGCTGACGCGGCCGTGCGTTTATGCCGGCGGCGCGGGGGCTTCATGGACTCATCACCTGCTGAGGGTTCGCGTGCCATCGGTCGCATTGACCAGGTGGCCACGATGGCGGCGCTGGCGTTGGTTGTGGTGGGCTGCTTCGTGGTCTTGCGGCCCTTCATCTCGGCCCTGCTCTGGGCCGGCATTGTGTGTTACTGCACCTGGCCTCTGTACGCCTGGCTTACTCGCCTTCTGCGTGGGCGTTGCCAGCTCGCGGCCGGGATCATGGTGGTGATCACGGCTCTGGTCTTGGTGGTGCCATTTGCCCTGGTGGGTGGCAAGCTTGCCGGCAGCCGCTCTCAGATTATGCCCATCATCAGCGAGGTGCTGCAGACCGGACTGCCGCCGCCGCCACTCTGGCTCCAGCAGGTGCCCGTGGTCGGGGGCATGCTCTGCGAGCGTTGGGCGGCGTTGGCCGCGAACCCGGAGCAGACGGCGGTGTACCTCAAGGAGATGTTCGCTGGCTCCCAGAGTTGGCTGCTGCGGCGCGGGCTTGACGTGACCCAGGGCGTGCTCCAGCTCAGCCTGAGCGTGCTGATTTCATTCTTCTTCTACCGTGATGGCGAGACCGTGGTGCGGAAGGTCTCGGAAAGCGCGCGACGGCTGGCGGGGGATCAGACGCAGCGCCTGATCGTGTTGGTGGGCCGGACGATCCGCGGCGTCGTGTACGGGGTGTTGGGCACCGCGCTGGCGCAAGGGATCATGGCGGGGATCGGCTTCCAGATCGCTGGGGTGCCCTCGGCGCTGCTGCTGGGGCTGTTGGTGTTCTTTCTGTCGGTCGTGCCTTTTGGTCCGCCCCTGGTGTGGGTGTCGGCGACGCTGTGGCTCTATTTCCACGCTGGCGTAGGGTGGGCCGTCTTCATGGCGGTGTGGGGTCTACTGCCCATCAGCGGCATTGACAACCTGCTGCGGCCCTACCTGATCAGCCGGGGAACGCAACAGCCCTTCGTCC
The DNA here is from genome assembly GCA_903834675.1 of uncultured Victivallales bacterium. The sequence continues at coordinate 4,453 of CAILKC010000848.1, forward strand.
TGATGCTCCTGGGTGTGCTGGGCGGGGTGCTCGCCTTCGGTTTCATCGGCTTCTTCATCGGCCCCACGCTGCTGGCGGTGGGCTACAGTCTGGTCGGCGACTGGAGCGGGAGTTCGCGGGAGCCGCGCCAGGACCGCGGTGGCGGGGAGGTCTCGGGAGGTGCCACCGACGTACTGATTGCAGACGGCCTGGCCATGGCGGACGCAGAGCACCCCCCGCGGCCGGGCACGCCCCCCGCCTGAAGCCCACCGACCCGCCCTTCACCCACCCGCGCCAAGGCGGCCCGTCGTGCCTCGCACCAGCCGAACCGGCCCCAACAGCCCCGATGGCAGTTGTCGACCGTAGTAGGCGTTGGCGGCAGAATTGGTGACGCGCACCTCGATGGCGTTGGCGCCGCTACGAAGGGCCTCGCCGACAGGGAGCACGTAGGGCGCCCAGGCTCTGACCCCGAGCGCGACGCCGTTGAGGCGCACCTCGGCGATGTCGCCGACCTGCCCCAGATCCAGGAAGCGCGCCGTCTCGGCCTGCTCGGCAGTCAGGGCCAACTCCGTCCGGAACACGAGCGTGCCGGTAAAGCGCTCGAAGCCGCTCGCCTGGGCCCAGTCGCCTGGGGCGGGCACCGCCAGGGGCTTGCCCTCGCAGTCCGCGGCTTCCCAGGCCGCGGACACCTCAAGCACGGTATCACCAGGCGCCGCGACGGCAGCCGGGCAGGCACAGGCTCGCAGGACCGAGGCGCCGACCGCGGTCCCGGAGCGGCTCGCCAGGACCAGGCCCTGGCGCCGTTCCAGGCGCACCTGGACGCGGGCCCCTGCCGCGTCCAGCTCCACCGACAGGGGCCAGTCCCGGCCGGTCATGGGGTCCCAGCCCGCCACCCGGCCGACGGCGGGCCAAGCGAGCGTGCCGCGGATCTCGTGTTCCCCTTCGTTGACGAGGAGGCAGAGCGTGACCTCGGCCCGGCGACACAGGCGCACGCGCAGGTCCGGCGAACCCTCCCAGCGCAAGCGCGGCGCGGGGCGCTGTTGCAGGAGTGTCGGCAGGCTCGTGGGCGTCCACTGCGAGATGACGGTCCCACCGGCGGCCGCGAACGCCTCCAGCCGACCTTGCACGGTGGCATCCAGTCTGCCGGGTGGATCGACGACCACGACGTCGATCCGTACGCCGGCACGGCCCAGGATCAGAGCGCTGCCCTCGCTGGCGGCATCCCGGAGGGTGTCGCTGCTGGCGTAGAGAAAGGGCACCTGAGCTTCATAGAGGGCCTTGGCAGCCTGCCAAGGCAGGGCATCGATGTCGCAGAGCACGGCGGCTTCGCACACTTCTTCGGCGTCGGTGAACATCCAGCACAGGCGGCGGATGTAGTCGGCGATCAGGCCCCAGTGGGGCCACCAGGGGTTATGCAGGCCCAGGTCGGGCTCGCTCTCATAGGCCCGACGGCCGCGGACCGAGTAGAAGCAGGCGTGCGGAAAGAAGAGGTTCATGCCGCGGACGACGTGCCAGTCCAGCAGCCACTTGACCGCATCCAGGGTGAGGTGCCAGCCGTAGGCGCCGAGCACCTCGACGGTGGTGCAGCGCCGGCCGTCCAGCAGCGACATGCTGTGCGCCCCTTTCGGAGCGGTGCTGTGTTCCCCCTCGAGCGCCGTGCGCTCCTTGCCGCCCATGGCCACCGCGTTGCCGGGGGCGACATACCACCAGACCATGTCCTGCCCCGGCCAGTGAAACAGGCGCTGCGCACTGGACTCGTCGCTGCGGGGCGGATGGCCGGTCAGCGCGATGCCATGTGCCGTACACCACTCGGCGATAGGGCCGTAGAAGACCCGGCGCTGGCGTTCGAGCAAGGCCCGCTCGTAGGCAGCCCGCAACGCGGCCGTGCGGGGTCCGCAATTCAGCCAGAGGGCCGGCAGCCAGCGGCGCGCGTCGTCATCCCAGCCTGCCTGCAGGTCATCGAGAAAGCCATCGGTGTAGGGCTTCGCCGAGGCGCCACCGCGCCGGGGGCCGCGTCCACAGAGGCCGGGTTCGTCGATGAAGATGCCCGTCACGGTCGAGCCGAAATAGTCGCCAATGGCCTGGAGGTAGCCTTCGTGCGTGTGGCGGATGAAGCTGGCCACCGCGGCGGGGTTGAGGATGTCGGCCGCGGCGGGCGCCAGGGCGTGCTCATCGTCTTCCTCCGCAAAGACGCCGCGCAGGGTCGCGCCGCTGAGCACGTTCCAGACCGCGAGCAGGACCCAGGCGCCGGCAGGGACCGCGTAACGCAGCAACTCGCCGTCCGGGGAGTCGAGAAGAGTGAGGCTGGCCGGGTCGATCTGGCCGGGGGCTGTCTCGCGGCCCATGACGCCACACACCAGGCGATCGCAGAGGTAGCGGCTGGAGTTGGAGCGCCAGTAGCCTGTGGCGGGGCCGTTCAAGCGCTGCTGCAACGGGACGATGACGCGGTTGGCCCAGGCGGGATTCTCCGCCACCACCTGGCCCTGGGCCGAGCCGGACGGGTAGGAGCCTTCATCGTAGAGTACCACCTTCATCCCGAGCCGGGCCGCCTCCTGGACCACCACCCGGATCAGCCGGAAGAACTCGGGCGTGAGGTAACCGACGCGCCGCGACAGGCCAATGCGCGGATGGGGCATGACGCCGCCGCAGCCCTTGGCGTGGAACTCGTGGAGCTGGCGCAGCAGCTCAGCCTCGTCGAGGTCGTCGTTCCAGAACCACTGGGGCATCATGCCGAACTCGCGGGGTGGGTCGGCGAAGTGTGACTGCAGTTCAACGAAGGTGTTCATGGTAGCATTCTCCTATGGCCCGGCGTAGGCCCAGTGCCTACGCCGGCGCCGTCCTTCGAGAGGCGGCGGGCCGCCGCCGCGGTCTGCTGGAGATGCGGTGGGGGGCCACCGCCGCGCCTGAGGCCAGGCGCCTCTCCAGGGGAATGGAGGTGCGGTGGGCTCCACCGCCGCGCCTGAGGCCAGGCGCCTCTCCCGGGGAATGGACCGGCCGCGGCTCGCGGCCAGTGCCCGGGCGGCCCCGGGCGCTCCAGTGCCGGTGGAGATGCGGTGGGCTCCACCGCCGCGCGTGTGGCGCAGCGCTTCTGCCGTCAGCACGAGTGGTACCTGAAGATGGATGTCGAGAAGTTCTACGATTCGATCCCCCATGACCGGCTGCTGACCCTCCTGGCGCTGTTGGCGGCGTTGCTCGCCTCGCATCAGGCGACTCCCGGTGCGGGCCTGCCCATCGGCAACCTGACGAGTCAGTACCTGGGCAACCTGTATCTCGACCCGTTCGACCACTGGGTGACGGAGGTGAAACGGGCGGCGGGGTATGTGCGCCACATGGATGACATGGTGGTGAGGGGCGACCACGACCCGTTGGCGTGCGTGGCGCGTGAAGGGCTGGAATGGTTCCGTGACAAGCTGGGCCTGCGCGTGAAGCACGACGGCGAGTTGAACCGCTGCGCCCAGGGACTGCCCTTTGTCGGCTGGGTGATCTACCCGGACTGCCTGCGGCTCGGAAAAGGGGCAAAGACACGGTTTGGGCGCAAACTCAGGTGCCTGGAGCGCTGGCATCGCAAGGGCGAGATCGGCGAACGGGAGCTGCAGACTCGGGCAACGGCGCTGTGCGCGGCAGTCACGCCAGGCGATACGGCCGGGCTGCGTGCCGCTGTCGTGGGAAGGGGTTTAGTGATTCCGGGGTATGCATGAGCGGCTCCGGTCCCTGGGCACGGGCCGCGGCTGCGGCCCGCGTTGCAGGGCGAAGACGCGGTGCCCCCGCGGGGCTGGTATCCGTCGGCTGACGGCGAACGTCCCGCGGGGGCTCTTTCACCCCATGGGGTCGGTGCCGTGTTAGGGCCGGTGCCGCGCGCACATATCCTGCTTGCTGGCAGCAGGAGCCGACGCCGCGCGAGTTCCCTCGGAGCACCCTCTGCCCACCCATGATCCGGGGTTAGTGTACCGCGGTTCGTGCGGTCAGGGGGAAGGACTTACGGAGCTGACTTGCGCCCCTGGCGTTGAGGTGGGGTTGCAGGAGAACACTGGGGCAGCTAAGTTAGCGGGTTGCAGGTGGCACACCCGACTTCACCACGGCAGTGCGTGTTGGTAAACCAGAAATGGAAAGGATGCGGAACTATGGCACTCATCGATTTCGGCGGCGTGAAAGAGGAAGTGATCACGCGCGAAGAGTTTCCGATGTCCAAGGCGCTGGCGGTACTCAAGAACGAGACCATTGCCGTCATCGGTTACGGCGTGCAGGGTCCGGCCCAGGCGTTGAACATGAAGGACAACGGCTTCAATGTCATCATTGGCCAGTCCAGCGCTTTCAAGCGCGACTGGGAGCGTGCGGTGAGTGACGGCTGGGTGCCTGGCAAGACCCTGTTTGAGATTGATGAGGCGGCTCGGCGGGGCACCATTGTGCAGATGCTGGTGTCAGACGCGGCGCAGAAGCAGATCTGGCCGACCATCCAGAAGTGCCTGAATCCCGGCGATGCGCTGTACTTCTCGCATGGCTTCTCCATCGTCTACAAGGAACAGACCGGCGTCATTCCGCCGACCAACGTGGATGTCATCCTGGTGGCCCCGAAGGGCTCGGGCACCTCGGTGCGCCGCAACTTCCTTTCCGGCGCGGGCATCAACTCGAGCTTCGCCGTGGCGCAGGATGCCACCGGCCGGGCCAGCGATCGTTGCATGGCGTTGGGTATCGCGGTCGGCTCCGGCTACCTGTTCCCGACCACGTTTGAGGGTGAGGTGTACAGCGATCTGACCGGTGAGCGCGGCGTTCTGATGGGGTGCCTGGCCGGGGTCATGGAAGCCCAGTATCAAGTCTTGCGCGCCAACGGCCACAGCCCCAGCGAAGCGTTCAACGAGACGGTCGAAGAGTTGACCGAGAGCCTGATCCGGCTGGTGAGCGAGAACGGTATGGACTGGATGTTCGCGAACTGCTCCGCCACCGCTCAGCGCGGGGCGCTGGACTGGAAGCCGAAGTTCAAGGCCGCGGTTCTGCCGGTTTTTGAGGACCTCTATCACCGGGTCAAGACCGGCGCCGAGACCAAGCGTGTCATCGAGACCTGCGGCGCCCCGAACTACCAGGAGCAGCTCGGCAAGGAACTGCGCGAACTGGGGAACTCGGAAATGTGGCAGGCCGGCAAAGCGACGCGCAGCCTCCGCCCGAAGGAAGCCGCGCGGCAGATTACGGCCAACACCAAAGGCGTGGGCGGTCGCGGCGCCAACTGAGTCAACTGAACAAGGCCGGGCCGCAGGGGTGGCCCGGCTTCCGACACCCATCCGGCGCGGGACCCACCGCCCGGATGGGTTTGTTTTTTCCGGCCCAGCCCGTGGCCGGTAATCCACCGCGGCCTGCCTGCGGTTCAGCGCGTGCGTCCCGGCGCTCCACCACTCTCCAGCACGGTCATCTGCGTACGGTTCTTGCGCAGGTTGATCTTCGTGCCCTGGGTGATGTACTGAACGACATAGCCCTGCCAGGGGCAGAAGTCACTGTAGACATAGCCGCAGAGTCGGCCCTCGGGATTGGGGCTGGGACTGAATTCGATGGCGCGCGGACCATATAACCCCTTGACCTGGGCCTCTTCGAAATTGCCGGAGAACCGCATGGTCTCGTAGTAGGGGTAGCGGATGGACTTGCGGCGGCCATCCGCCGTCACTTCGCGGGTTACCAGCACGCAGTCCTTGAGCAGCTTCACCCGGTCCTCTTGTTCCACCTCGGGCTGGATGCTATGTGACGGCGAGAAGCTGCAGAGCAGTCTGAAGTTGGTGGGGGCCTCGAGCCCCGGCACATCGGCGCAACCGCCCGCGGCGGTGATGGTGTTGCCGCGGAACTCATACTCGACCACGAAGGGCACCTCTTCAATCAACTTGCCTTCGATGTGGATACGTTCGGGCTGTTCACTCGGTTGTGGCGGGTTCGTGAAGCTGGCGATACCGCGGTCGCGCTGCTGGCCGTTCGGCGGCACGTAGTAAGGGCGCACGTGGTAGCAGACGAAGGGCTTACCGACCTTCTTGCCACTGCCGTCCAGGGGCTGGATCCAGAGCGTACTGGTGTCGTCCATCACCGCCTCGAAGGTCGGGGTCTGGTAGACGGCGTGCTTGCCCTTGTACTTGCCCTTGGCAAAGGTGGGCAGCTTGGCCACCACCAGGCTTTCCGCTTTCTCGTCAGCCGCCATCCCTGGGAGACCACTCAGGGCGACGATCAGTCCGACGCCGACCCCCGTGCTGTACCAACGCATGGCTCACCTCTCGTTGTGATAGGAAACTGCTTACGGGGCCACCCAAGAGACTGTAGCGCGGCGCTGGGGACGGGGCAAGGGATGGCGACCCTCATGGGCGCAGGTCATTCCCGTAGGTGGCGACCACTCAGGTCCTAGGGTTCAGGAAACGGCGAAACGGCGAGGGAGACGGGGATAGGGCGAGACGGTGGGGGAGAGGCGGAGATGAAAACAGGGTTCTGTAGGATCCCCGGCTGGGGCCGGACCTACCGGAATGAGACTTGCCGCAGCGGTTCCGATCCGGCCGGTACGCGCCGGATCGGCTGGAGGGCGGCCCTGCGTGGCCGCCGCGGCGCCGACGCAGCGGCGCCCTCCAACGCCCCTCGTCCGCCGCGGTGGACGAAGGGCGGAATGGGAAGCGCCTGGTGTCATACGAGGTTAGGGGTTCACTGCGCTTTCGGCTCAGTTGGCGCGGTTCAGCCCTTGATCCCGGTCATGGAGATGCCGCGGATAAAGGTCTTCATGGCGAAGAAGAAAAGCACGATCAGGGGCAGGCTGAAGACGGTTGAGGCGGCCATGAGCAGGTGCCAGGGCGTGCCACCGTGCTCAGAGGCGAAGGCTTGCAGCGACAGCGACAGGGTGAACTGGGCCTCGTGGTTGAGGTAGAGCAGAGGGCCCATGAAGTCCTTCCAGGTGCCGAGGAAGGTGAACAGCGCGATCATGGCGATGGCGGGTCGCGACAGGGGCACGATCACATGCCAGAGGATTTCCAGCTCGGAGCAGCCGTCGATGCGGGCCGCGTCCAGCAGGTCCTTGGGCAGCCCGAGCAGGAACTGACGCAGAAGGAAGATGAAGAAGGCGGAGCCGAACCAGGAGGTTACCCACAGTGGTTTGAAGGTGCCGATCCAGCCGAGGTCGCGGTAGAGCAGGTAGATGGGGATCATGGTGACCGGGAAGGGGATCATCATCGTGGCCAGGGTCAGCGCAAACAGCCCGTTTCGGCCGCGGAAGTCCAGGAAGGCGAAGCCGTAGGCGATCACCAGGGAGGAGAGGGTCACGCCGGTGACCACCATGGCGCACAGAAACAGCGTGTTGGCCAGACTGCGCAGGAAGCGGGTGCGCTGGAGCGCCACGGGGTAGTTGTGTGGGATCAGGCGAATGCCGGAGAGCAGGGCGCTGGTGGGCAGGACGTCCCAGCGGCGGGTGACGTCACCGTCGCTGGCGCCAACCTCTTTGGTGTCGGTGTCCTCGGGGCGCCACTCACGCACCAGCCACAGCGGCGAGCCCCGCGGGTCCACCGTGACCTCGCGCACGAGGTCGGCTCTGAGTTCTCGACCGGACTGCAGCTTGAGGGTGCCGCGGCTCGGCTCGAAGCGGTTGTTCTCATCCGCCAGGACCTTCATGCCGGGCGTCAGGAGCGTATTCAGGCGCAGCCGTTCCTGTTGGTTGAAGATCGGGTAACGGTCCCAGACTTCCTGGCCGAAGGGGTGCGTGAGTTCTCCGGCGGGAAAGGCCTCCCGGGGGGCGACGATGTAGAGGGGCGCCGCGGTTGACGGGGCCAGGGGGCGTTCCAGGGTGACGGGGACGATCTGCTCATCGAGGCGGGCGCGGTAGCCTTCGCCGAAGAAGGCCGAGCGCAGGCTCTCGGGCTGCCGCATGGTCTGGTCCAGCGGTTTGAAGGAGGTGGCGATCATCCACAACAACGGCAGGAGGAAGAAGAGGCTGCCGGTGAGCAGGATCAGGTGGATGGGCACTCGCACATACCAGGGGGGGGGGTGACCGGTCGTATCCATGGGGCATCACCGTCCTGCATAGAAGACGTGTCGGCGCGAGAGGCGGAAGGCCAGCAGCGTCAGGCCCACGATGATCAGGAAGAGCACCCAGGCAACCGCCGAGGCATAGCCCACGCGCTGGTACTGGAAGGCCTGGTCATAGATGAACATGGCGACGAAGCGGGTGGCGTCCTCCGGCCCGCCGCGGGTCATGATATAGGGTTCGGCGAAGACCTGAAAGGTGCCGATGATGGCCATGACCAGGTTGAAGAGGATGACCGGCGAGATCATGGGCAGGGTGATGTGCCGCGTTTTCTGCCACCAGGAGGCGCCATCGATATCCGCGGCTTCGTACAGATCCAGCGGTACATCCTGGAGCTTGGCCAGGTAGATGATTGCCATTTGGCCAACGCCCCACATGCCCATGATGATGATGGCCCAGAGCGCCCAGGCCGGGGCAAAGGGAAGGGTTGATGGAAAGGGCGCGGCGTCGGCCAGCCAGCCGGGAGAGTGCAGTTTCTGCACGTCGGCAGGCAGCCAGCGGTGCAGCAGGATATAGACGAGGGTGATTCCGGCCACGGCGGCGGTCGTCCAGGCTCCGACGCTCAGCGCCTGTTTCCAGCGGCTGCACGCTCCCGCCAGCCGTGCTCTGGTCAGTACCAAGGCCGCCGGAATCAGGACCAGGACGGCGGCCGCTGCCGACCAGCGCAGCTCTCCCGCCAGGGCCGCGTTGAGGTCAACGAAGCAACCGGTCCAGGCGTCGGCCAGAGCGAAGACTTTGCCCAGGACGAAGTTCAGCAGTCCGAACTTCGGGTTGAAGATCCAGAGCCAGAGCAGGGCCGTGACCACGCTGGGCACCAAGTGCGGTAGGTAGAAGACGACGCGGTAGAAGGACAAGCCGCGAATGCGCGTGTTCAGCAGAATGGCCAGCGTCAAGGCCAGGAAGACGCCCAGGGGAATGGCCACGGCCGCGTACACGAGGGTCACCCCGAGCGACCGCCGGAAGACCGGGTCGCGCAGCAACTCCGCATAGTTTGCGGCGCCGATGAACAGTGGTTCTTTCAGCGGCGGAAAGTCGCAGAAACTGAAGTAGAGGCCTGCCAGGAAGGGGTAGCCGATGAAGACGGTCAGGGCGATGAGCCAGGGCGCCACAAAGCCGTAGCCGGTCAGGGCGCGTTGTCTTTCAATATTCACGGCAGCACTCCTTGCCCCCCTCGGGCGGGCGTAGTAGGTATATCAATGACGAATGACGAAATACCCAATGACCAAGCGCACCCGTCGCGGCTCCCGGGCGTCTGGTTGCAGACGCCCTTTGTCCTTCGTCATTTGTCCTTCGTCATTTGTCCTTCGTCATTTGTCCTTCGTCCTGGCGGCTGCGGTCGCGGGCGGCCTGGTCCTCGCGCTTGCGCTGGATGGTTTCGCGGACGGCGGTGTAGGTTCGTTGGATCTCGGGCCTGGCGAGTTCTTCGATGCGGGTCCGCAGCCTGGTTCCAGAGAGACCCTGGATTTCCTCTGCGGGGATGGGGTAATTCCAGATGTGGTCGAAGGCGCGACTCAACTCGTCCTGGTACTCCTGCCAGACGGCGAGTTTGGGCTGGATGAAGGAATGCGGCGAGGCCGCCACGTGTTCGAAGACGGGGAGTTCGAGATTGGGGTGCCCCTGCCGGAACCGGTCCGGGGAGTTGCGGATGGGC
>CAILKC010000849.1 GCA_903834675.1 uncultured Victivallales bacterium
CCTGGAGCCGGCGGTCCTGCTTCCCGCCTGCGGGAGGCTTCCGCGGTTCCCTTTTCGCAGGGGATTGCATTTCTTCACAGCTTCTCTGCGGCTATCTTAGGAGAGGCTCTTGCAGAACCCCGCGTCTAGCCCTGGAGTCCGCGATGCCATCGCCCGTTCCGGGCGGGTTCGCGGTATCTCCATGTACGGCGGAGACTCCAGGGGATACGGCGGAGACCGCCGGCTCCAGGGGATTACGGCGGAGACCGCCGGCTCCAGGGGAGATGCTGGTGAGCCGAGGGTTCTGCAAGAGCCTCAGGAAAGTACGGTTTACCGGACGGGGCGGCGGCGTCCCGGAGCGCGGTGTCCCACAACCAAACAAGGAGCCGACGGACCATGTGGTGCGTACCCCACGGCTGGCGTGCCGCGGCACTCTTCATGCTACCTCTGGCGAGCGTGGCAGGAGAAGCCGACGTGAAGATCCTCTTCGAGACCCATGGATTCGTCGCAGATGCAAAGGGTCAGCCCGTCGGCTGGGCGGCGGAGTCCGCGCATGCCGGGGTGCGACTCGAGTTTGCGGTTGATGCTGCCGTGAGCCGTTCCGGCCAGGGCTCGTTGAGACTGGCGGCCAAAGGCAACCCAGCCGGGTTCGGCAACCTGCGCTGCAACGTGCCTGGCATCAGCGCCGGCAGGTGGTACCGGTTGACTACCCACTACCGGGTCCGCGCGGTGCCCTGCGAACGGCGCAGCGTCTTCGCGCGCCTGGGCTGGCTGGAAGCCGATGGCAAGCGCCAGCATTACGGTGACCTGCTCTGGCGCACCGAGCCCGCCGGCGACTGGGTGAAGCTCCACGGCACGTTCCAGGCGCCGGAGAAGGCGACCAGCGCCGACCTCGAGCTCTCTTTCGCCTGGGCCCAGGATGGCGTGGTCTGGTGGGATGACATCACCCTGGCCGAGGTGCCGAAGCCCCCGGAACGCCGGGTGCGGGTCGCCACCGTCTTCCACCGTCCTGAGAAGACCTCTGGACCGGCGGAGAGCGTGGCCTCGTTCTGCCGCATGGTCGATACCGCCGCAGCCGAGCGCCCGGACATCGTCTGCCTGCCCGAGGGCATCACCGTGATCGGCACGGGCAAGAGCTACGTCGAGGTGGCCGAGTCCGTTCCCGGTCCTACGACCGCGACCTTAGGCGAAACCGCACGCCGGCAGCGCTGCTACCTGGTGGCTGGCCTCTACGAAAGCGTGGGCGCCGTGGTCTACAATACCAGCGTGCTGATCGATCGCGAGGGGCGGCTCGTGGGCACCTACCGTAAGACGCATCTGCCCAACGAGGAGTTCACTCACGGCGTCACGCCCGGCGATGCCTACCCCGTCTTCGCGACCGACTTCGGCACCGTGGGCATGATGATCTGCTGGGACGTGCAGTTCCCTGAACCGGCCCGGGCCCTGGCCGCCAAAGGCGCGGAGCTCATCCTGCTGCCGATCTGGGGCGGCAATGAAATCCTCGCCCGGGCCCGCGCCATCGAGAACCACATCACCCTGGTCACCTCTTCCTACGACATGAAGACGATGGTGATCAACCCCCGGGGCGACATCGTCTGCGAAGCCAGTAAAGAGCGCCCCATCGTGGTCACCGAAGTCAACCTGGACGAGAAGATCGTCCAGAACTGGCTCGGTGACATGAAAGGGCGCACCCAGCGCGAGCGGCGAACCGAACTGCGTGTCCCAGAATTGGAGCGTTGAGATGATCGTTCACTCCCTGTCGCTGACCGCGGGCGGGCTGCTCTTGGCGTCGGTTGCGTTTGCCGCCGACTTCGAGGCGACCCCGGCGCCCTACCAAACCCTGCCGCGGCCTGCCGACGGCGAGACTCTCGTGGCCAGTCCACCGTGCTTTGTCTACCCGGCCACGACGATCCGCCCCGCCTACGTGGTGGAATACAGTCGGGAGCCCCAGTTCCGGCCTGAGACGACGTTGCGCCTGGTCAGCCCGTACACGCTGGCCGTGCCGACGCAGACGCTGGCGCCGGGCGAGTACGTCTGGCGCTGGCGGCCAGGTACGCCTGACGACGGCGCCGCGGAATGGTCCGCCGTCCGCCGCTTTGTTATGCCGCCCGAGGTGCCCCAGGTGCCCTTCCCGGACATCGAGAAACTGGTCCAGCGCCTGGGCACGTTACGGCCGCGCATCGGGGTCAGCGCCGCGGGCCTGCCGGAGCTACGACTGCACGCCCGAGAGCGCTTCGGCGCCGACTGGGGGGCCAAGGTACGCCAGGCCGCGGAGACCCTCGGTGGCAAGCCGCTGCTGCCCGAGCCCGCCTTCCTTCCCGACGCCAAGGACCCGCGGCGGATCGAAATCTACCAGAAGACCTTTCAGGCCACTAGGCCGTTCATGCGCGAGATGGTCACCCTGGCGGAAAACTACCTGCTGACCGGTGATGAACTCGCGGGCCAGGAAGCGAAGCGGCGGCTGCTGCACGTGGTTGGCTGGGACCCCCGCGGCAGCACCAGCATCGGCCACAACGACGAGCCCGCCACCGAGGTGGTGCGCTACTGCCCGACCGTCTACGACCGCGTCTACGGGTTGCTCTCAGCCGAGGAGCGGCAGCGCTGCCTCGACTGCCTGCTTATTCGCATGCAGGACATGATGGAGCGCTGGAAGACGCGACCGTTCGAAAAGCATCCCTACGAAAGCCACAACATGGGCTACTACCTGCCGGATCTGCTGGAAGCCAGCCTGGCGTTGGTAGGCGAGGCCCCCGTCGAGGAGATGTTGCGCTACACCATGTTGCAGCTCTGGTCACCCTTCTACCCGCCCTATGGCGGCGCCGACGGCGGCTGGTGCGAAGGCCCAAGCTACTGGGCCTGGAGCACGTCGGTGTTTGCCCGTACCTACCGGCTGGTCGAGCAGACCACGGGGGTACAGGTCCAACAGCGCTCGAACGTCCGCAACATGGCCTTCTACAAGCTCTACGGGAACCCGCCCTACTCCCGCCTGTCGCCCTTTGGCGATGGCCAGGAAAGTCCGGCCGGCGGCGCTGAGACCATGGTTCTTCTCGCGGCCCTCTACGAGAATCCCTATGCGCAGTGGTATGCCAACTGGCAAAGGGCCCGACTCGGGCCGCTGGACTCACTGCTCTTAGGCAAGGCCAGCGTGACCGCACGGGAACCCTACGATCTGCCGCAAGGCCGTGCCTTCTTCGACGTCGGCCTGGCCACCATGCACACGGTTCTGCCCGACCCCAATGCCAATGTGACCGTGCTCCTCCGCAGCAGCCCGTTCGGCTCGATCAGCCACGCCTACGCCGACCAGAACGCCTTCACGCTGGACGCCTACGGCGAGCCGCTGATCATCGCCTCGGGCTACTACCAGCTCTATGGCCACCCGCACCACGCGCAGTGGACCTGGCAGACCAAGGCGTCGAACTCGGTCCTGGTCAACGGCGAAGGCCAGTCGACCCGGGACTGGAATGCCCGCGGTCGGCTGGCCGTGTTCCAGACCACCACCGCCGCCGACTACGCCGTGGGCGACGCCCACGAAGCCTACCCCGGCCGGCTGGAGCGCTTCGACCGCCGCATCGTCTTCCTCCGGCCTCTCCACAGCGGCGGCGCACCGGTCGTCATCATCCGCGACGACCTCGCGGCGCCGCAGCCCGCCACCTACCAGTTCCTGCTGCACGCGCTGGAAAAGATAGACGTGGACGCCGGGGCGCAGCGCCTCACGGTCCGCCGCGGAGCCGCCCGCTGCCGGGTCGACGTCCTGGCGCCGCAAGCGCTGGCCTTCGAGCAGAACGACCGCTTCACCCAGCCGCCCTTTCGCCCGGCGCCAAACCAGTGGCACCTGACGGCGAGCACCGTGGGGCCAGCGGCCAAGGCTGAGTCGCTGATCGTGCTTCAGCCCTACCGCGACGGTGCCGAAGCGGCGCTGCTGACCCCCACGCTGGAGCAGGGCGACGGGTGCGTCGGCGTGGTGCTGAGCGCCGCGGACCGGACCCTCACCGTGCTGTTGCGAACCGACCCCGCGGCCCCACAGATTCGGCTCGGAGCGCTCTCGACCGACGGCCAGGCCGCGAGCCTGCGCCTGACGGACAACGTGGTACGCTCGGCGGTCTGCTTCCTGGGTACGAGCCTCGCCTGGAAAGGCGACACGCTGCTCGAAAGCAGCCAGACGACGTCGTTGTGCGGCTCCGTCTGGGGCCGGGACCGGCGCCTGGCCGACGCCGTGGCGCCGGCCGGGACCACTCTCGCCACCAACCTCGGCAGCCGGGACCGCTGGACCCAGCCCGGCAGTGGCGATGGTCTGCGCGGGGCCGACGCCGCGGCGCGTCTGGCCAAGGCCTTTCTGCGGATCGCAGATCAACCGGAGCTGCCGTTCACCGTGACCGCTTACCCGCGAACCCAACGTCTGGTGGCCCACGCCGCGCTTGCCGCCACCGGTGGGCACTGCGAACTCAAGCTGACTCTCGAGAACGGCGGGGAGGCGCCCCTGCCGGTGAGCGTGAGTTCCGGCAGCTTGCCCTTCGCCCAAGCGGTGATCCCGGCGCGACAGACACAGACGCTGGTCGTCCCAGCCGCCGACCTGGCGGAGGGTCGGGACCTGGCTGTGGTGGCGGACGAGGCCGTCGGTGGACAACTGCTGCGGCTCGAGGCGACGGCGCGCCGGGTCTACGGGGTGAACCTGCTTCCCGATCCGGGGTTCGACCAGGTCAAGGATGGCGGGCCGGCTCACTGGCAGGCAACCTCGATTTCAGCAAGCGCACAATGCACCCTGGCCATTGTGCCTGGCGGACGCAATGGCGGCACCTGCATCAAGGTGACCTGCACCGAGGCGACCGGCGGCACTTTTGGCGGCATCCTGCAGTGGACGGGCGTCGCGCCGGCCAAGGTCGATCGGCGCTTCCGCATGAGCTGTTGGGTCCGCAGCGCCCCCGACTCGGTCGCCGGGCTGCAGGTCACCAGCGGGGGCTGGCAATGGTGGCGCAACACCGAACGGCTGCGCGACCAGGCCGACTGGGCCGAGACGGCGCTGGAGTTCGTGCTCCCCGCCAACACGGACCTCTCAAATGTTCGCCTGCACATGTGCGCCAGTAAGACCGGCACCGAGCTCTTCGCCGACGATGTCTGCCTGGTCGAGCTCCCGCCGGAATGAACCCGAGAACCGGGAGCGCTTGGGCAGACCAGACTGCCTTGCCTGGAGGGTCCAGATCCCGATGATCGGCTGCAATCTTCCCGGGGCTGAGTTTCAGCTCGATGTCCGGCTGGTAGACGTCGGCGAAGGGGTCACCTTCACCCTCTCTGGAGTGAGCCCGGATGATCGCTTCGAGATCTTCCCGCGCTATCTGGAGAACTGCGACCCGGAACTCGCCCGGCAGTCGCCAGCGCCCCTGCAATGGCTGGATGCTCTGAAGCCTGAGGTGCTGCCCGTGGCGGACACGATCCGCTATACGCCGCGCCTGGCGGGCAACTACCTGGCGCGTTGGACGAGTCGGCGGCACGGCCTCGAGTACCGCTATTTCGCGGCGATCGACCAGACCTACGTGATCTATCGCCCGGCCGTCTGGAGCTGGCCCACGCCCTTCCCCGCGACCGGCGGGCCGGAGATACACAACGGCGGGTTGCCGCTGGACTGGTGCATCAGCTCTGACAAGACGGACGAGCCGTATGTTCCCCGGCTGCTTGAGGAACAGCAGCGCTATGGCGGGGGTATCGTCTATGGCATGAGTGCCTCCGCTGACGACCGGCCCACCGCCGCGGTCGCCCAGACTCTGCGGGACACCATCGCGGCGTTCCGCCAACACGGTCTCGAGGTCGGACGGGTGGCCAACCTCTGGTATGGCGGCAGGCTGTCCACCCGAAAAGTCCAGGCGGCCTGCGCCGCTGGGTTCGAGGTCATCGATGGCTACGTGCCCCGCGCCAGCACCTGCGGCATGGGAGCGCCCTACTTCCCCTTTTACATCAGCCCGACCGATTACCGGTTTCCGAGCCAGGACGGGCCGACCGCAGCTATCGCCTGCGTGTTCGACTTCGTGGGTAGTTGGCACTTCCACGGCCCGATCGGGTTTCACCGGCCAAGCGCCAAGGGGAGCTGGGAACGCGCCCGGTTCTATATCGATCTGGCGGCGCAGGAGGCTGTCCTCACCGCCCGGAACAGCGGGACGCACAACCTCATCACGACCCTGGTGAACTTCGAAAGCCCGAGCGCCTGGGGAAGCTCGCCCTATCAAGTCATCTGGGATGAGGAGCGCGGCCAGGAGTTCTTTGCCAAGTACATGCATCTCCTGGCCTTTGAGCACACGCGGCGCTGGCCCATCGTTTTCGCGCGCGCCGCCGACTACGCCGACTACTTCCGGGCCCATTACCGCGAGATGCCGCGCCGGATCGTGAGTTCCATCACGCATGACCTGGAGTATGACCGCTTCTGGACCGACGAATGGCATGAGCGGCGCCTCACCTCGACCGGCTATGTGCCAGTCAACCAATCTCTGCGCGCCTTTCGTCAAGCGCGTGTCATGCCTCAGTACAACCTGCCGATGTCCCTCGAGTTCATCAACTACAACGACAACCGGCGAAGCTGCCGCTTCGAATACGCCTGTCCGAAGCCGGTCCACTATTACGATCTGACCGGCACGACGCCATGGCCGCCCCAGCCCCCGGAGGTGGAGCTTCCAGACCCCGACGTCACCCTATCGGTCAAGGCCAGCCGCGAGCACTACGAGGTCACCTATGCTCTGACGGGCGACGCCCGCTTTTCGGACTACCTGCTGGCCATCTGGGATATTCCGCGGGAGTATCGTGGTTGCCATCTTGAGACCAACGCCAAGGAGTTCATCTGGATCGACAACACCGACGGCAACTGCCGGGGAATTGTGCGTTTCGACCTGGAGCCCAATGGCACCATTACGGTCCGCTGGCAGCGCTGACGTCAAACGGGGTGGGCATGAAGAGGAGATCGAGGTGAGAACGCCACTCAGGACCGGGTCGTTGGCACGTCCTCTATTCCCCTGGTTCGTCAGCGCGGTGGCGCTGGCCTGCGGGGTGTCTGTCCGTGCCGCGTCTGAACTTCTGGACGAGCACACCATCGCCCTCTACGACTTCCGAGGCGCCCCGGA
This sequence comes from uncultured Victivallales bacterium, assembly GCA_903834675.1. Next base: position 7,080 of record CAILKC010000849.1, read on the forward strand.
TCGGGCGCTGGAGGATCTTTGCGGGCAAGGCGCCATGGACCTCGAGGGCGACGCGCCCGCCGCGCTCGCCCCGGGCGCTGGCATCATCCTGGATGGCCAGACGCGCCTGCAAGGACCGTTGCTCATCAGCCCGCCCGACCCGCAGGGCAAGTGCGCCGTGGATCCGTGCCAGGGTACGGTCGCGGGGCTGGATGGGCGTCGGCAAGCGCCTGCCACAAGGCTACACCGTGGAGATCCGCATCCCGCTCACCCAGGCCAACTTCCCGGATTTCCGTCCCGAGCCGGGCGCGGTCTTCGGTCTTGATCTTGCCCTTGACGACGCGGACCAGGGCGGTGAGCGCAAGACGCAGATGGTCTGGCAAGGCTCCTCCGAGAACTGTCGCGATACCAGCCTGTTTGCCAGACTCAGATTCTGATGCAGCCCACCCACGGCCACCGCCAGCGTTGCCCCGGGCGGTGGCCGCACCTACCGGCGGCTCTTGCAGAACCCTCGGCTCACCAGCATCCTGCCTGGAGCTGACGGTCCACGTCGGCATTGCCGGGGCTTCCGCCGTCTCGGGGGTCTGGCCGACGGGGGATACCGCGAACCCGCCCGGGACGGGCGCTGGCATCGCGGGCTCCAGGGCGACAAGCGGGGTTCTGCAAGAGCCTCCCCGGAATGAAACGTCAGAGCCGGGACGCGCCAAGTACGTAGTAGAGGCTTTAGCCGCTGACACCGATGGCCACGGGCTTCATCACGCCGACCTCGCTCTGCCCTGCCTACTTCAGCCGTTCCAGCATCTCGCCAATCTCGATGCGGACGGTGTCGGCAAGGGTACGGTCCTTGGGTTCGCGCCAGCGGAGATTGTCAGCCCTTGCGGTCTCGAGGACGCGGCCCGGAGCCGCCGCCAACAGCGCCCGAGCCGCCGGCAGCAGCGCCTGCTGGGGAGTTGCCTTTTCGACCTCGGCAATCCTCCGGCGCAACCAGGTCAGATACTCGAAGTCACCGACGCTCTCGCGAATGGCTTCCATGTGCTTGCCGGCAGTGATCGAGTCCGGGCCCACAAAGGCCGGAGCGTAGGCGGTACGCACGGCCGTGTAGGCATTCCAGGGGTTGCCACCACCGGTATCACCAAAGGCCCAGAAAAACGAGCTCTCGGCCCCGTACTCGAAGCAGGTCCAGGCCTGTAAGCGGTGGTAACTGTAGGGGTCCAGCAGGAAGGCCGGACCGCTGCACGAGTAGAAGTCGAGACGCCGTCCGGCGGCCTGCTGCGCCTTGAAAAAGTCAGCAAACGGCTTGCCGGCCTCCAGCAGCATGGGACGGTGCGGGCACAGCACATCGCTGATCGCCATCATCTCGGGGAGGGCCTTGTCGGGCTCCTTGTAAGTCGGGTCTTCCCAGATCACCACGGCAGGCTCGGCGGCCTGAATAACCTGCGCCCACGCCACGATCACCCGATCCTGCTCCTGCCGGTTCGGTTCGTCCACCAGCAACAGGACCAGTTGCTCGGGCTGGATGTCCTTGGAGCGCAGGTACTGCACCCAGAAACGAATCCAGCTCACCACCCGGGGGGCGAACGTGGGATCGCCGATCTTCGCGTCGCCGATGGTGTTGCCGACGGAGTTGTAGACGCAGTAGCGACGCGCCTTGGGCCAGCGTCCGATCCAGGTGTCAAAACGGCTGGTATCCGGGGTCTTGGTGAACTGCCCATCTGGGCCGAAGCTGCCGAAGGGCATGACCGCCCCCGTGCCCCACGGCGAGTCGACGTAACGCTCCTGCAGGTGGGCGATCAACGCCTCCCGGTTCTTCAGCGTAACCCCATACTGGCTGTCGCTGTCGGTGTAGTCCCAACCGCCCACGTGCAGGGCTGGCTGCGCCGGGAAATCCAGGTCGAACACCCGCAAGGTCACCGGCACGCTCAGCGCCGCCACCCCTTCGCCAGACAGGTTCAATTGACCCGCGTGGGTTCCCGCCGGAGTCTTGACCGGTCGGAAGGTGAAGTACACCTGCCGCGTCATGCCCGCGGGCACCGTGAGCTCGTACCCCGCGGCAGTCGGCGCGAGCACCGGCAACGCCGCCGCCACCGGCGTGCCTTCGTAGGTGTCGGTCCAAGGCACTTCGTGAACCGTCAAGTCCGCGGCCGCCGACCCGTCCGAAAACCCGGCGAAGGCCAGCTTCAGCCGCAGAGGTTTCGCGGTGCTGTTCGTCAGGTTCACCGCCCCGGCCCGCGTTTCGCCACGCATGGCGGCGATGCGGACCGCGGCGGCCGGAGCCTTCTCCGGCAGGTCGGCCGGCTGCAAGAAGTCCCACGGGTTGGCGCCCCAGGCGGTCAATGGCGCAACGCCCTTGGCCGCCCGCGCGGCGCCGTAGAGGGCGTACACTCGAGCATGCAGCTCGTTCAGCGGGAAGACGCTGCTGAAGCCGGCGGCCTCCAATTGCGGCACCACGTCGAGGCCCTTCTCGATGGCCGAGATTTCCGCCTTGAGAGTGGTCAGCACTGGCGCTTCCAGGTCGGCCGCGAGCACGCTGGCCCGCGCCGCCTCGAGGTCGTAGCCGATGCGGCGCTTGACGGCAGCATTGAACTGATTGTCCTGGAAGTACTCCATCGGGTAGCGGATCTCCTTGCCGACCATTGGCAGGTTGGTCCACTCCGCCTCGCCCCGGAACACCTCGATCTCGTCGATGAAACAGTACGGCCCGGCTGGATCTATGAGCAGCTTCACGTAGCGCCCATGTGCCTTCATCTCATCCGCCACGTACCGATGCACGCCGTATTTTCCCACCGGCGGAACCCCGCGTTTTAGGCTCAGTGTCACCAGATCGCCCAAGGCATAGTAGCTGCGCCCGTCAACGCTGATCAGGGCCATAACGCTGGCCGGAAACTCGACCGTCGCGACGCCGGCTGCGGTGTTGTACGACAGCCCCCGCACCGGCACATCCGCGCCGAGATCCAAGGTGATCGCCACCGGCCGCGCATTCTGCCAACCGACGGTGGTCTTCTGCGTCCAGAAGTAGCCCATGGTGTAGATCCCATCCGTGAGCTGCACCTTGTCGTCGCGGTCCGTACAGAGGGAGTAGTTCGGCAGCGGTTCGACGGTGTAGGAGCAGCCCTTGGCAATGTTCTCATGGGCCGCGTCGGCCGGCGCCCCGGCGCTGGCGGCGGCTTCCGCGACCGTGAGGACCTGAACATCATCCAGGCCCGCCGTACCGGCCGGCGTGGCGGTGCCGGTCGCGTGCCTGCCATCGGCCCACAGTTCGACCACCGCCTGGGTGGCGGCGCCCGAGGCAAACCTCACCGAGACCCCCTGCCAGCGGGTCGCTGCCGCTTGGGGCGGACAGGCCAGTCGGGCGAGTTCCTTATCCCCGGCCATAATCCGTACCAGCGGTCGCAGCACCCCGTCGGTCTTCAGTGCCGCCTTGAGGACGTAGTCCGTGTTCGCGCTGAGGGTGATCGCCTGCGTCGCTGGCTTGCCGACCAGCAGCGTCCTGGGAGCACAGCGTAGTGACCATTGGTCCGTGGCGCCGTCTTCGTTCGTATGGACCCAGCCGGCCTCCGCCGGTACCACCCAGGCAGTCGGCCACGCCGCCTGATCTCCCTGCGCTTTGGCGAAATCTCCGTTCACCAGCAGGGGCGCTCCCCGCACCGCAAACGCCGCCGCCACCAGTGCCGCCGCCAACCGTCGCGTAACCATACTGTGTCCTCCTTGGGTGTGACCTTGAAACGTTACCGGCTCAGGGGGGGAAATCAATCCCGGCGCACGGCAATCCCCTACGGCTTTGCTGGCCCGGCGTAGACCACCTTATACTGGCGCCCATTGGTCTTGGGGTCGCTGTTGTCTGAAGTGGCGAAGTAGACCTTGTTGCCGCCCCAGTGGCTGTAGCGGCCGCGGCCCTCTTTGCGGATTTCGGCGTGGGCGCAGTGTGGGGGTCCCAGGGGCTTACCATCCTCTAGCAGAATGAGGTCGGAATGCCCGCCGAACTGGTCACTGGGGCAGCCGTAGGCAAAGCTGCCGATGTAGAGGAAGCCGATCTCGTGGCCCATCGCGGTAGGCGCTAGCACCTCTTCGAAAGGCGCCACCTGCGGGTTCGTCCGTGGCGAGGCCCAGACGGCCGCCTCGTCCATTCCGGCCCGCCGTAGGGCGGCAAGCGCGTAGGGCAACGGCACCAGATCGTGGATCGAGGCCGTGTAGATGTTGTTGACATGCCATGCGCGGGCAGTATCGACCATATCCGCAAAGCCGAGCCTGCGGAGGGACGCAAGCGGATCGGGCAACACCTGCACATCCGTTGGAATGAGCAGACGCTGCAGCAAAGCGGCGGTCATCGCGGCGTAACGCTGATCACCGGTCTGCTGGTAGGCTAACGCGGTGACGATGGTCGGCAGGTAGTCCACCTGTCCCCAGGTCGACAGGCTCTTGGCCTCGATGCTGTCCGCGGCCTTGATGATGGCGGCCCCGAGCGTGGCGGCGTCCTCCGGCGGGGCGCTGTAGAGATAGTACAGCAAGCTGACGCTGGTGTTGGCGACGAAGCGGAAGTGGGCAGGGGTGGCAAAGGGCCAACCTTGGCCGGCCGCCTGGGTCAGTTCCGCCGCCATGAACTCGTCCGCCTTGGCCTTCATCCTGGAGTCCCCGGTGATCTCCCAGGTGCGGATCAGGCCGCCGATGCGATCCTCGTTCTCGCTGAGTGCGCCGTCCATGTGGTAGCGGGCGTACTCCAGCACCACGTCTAGCGTGCGTTCGTCGCCGGTCAGGAGGTAGTAAGTGAGCGCGCCATGCGTGGCGGTACCATAGCCGCGCACCCCGTTTCCCCAGTGCTGCTGGTCGTGGCGGTGACCGCCCCCAACCTGGCCCGGTTCCGCGGCGCAATAGTGGCAGGTGTCCACCTCCGTAACATGCCGGCACATGGCCTCGGCGGTGCGGAACGCCTCGTAGTCGCCGGTGCGCAGGTACTGCACGAAGAGGGCCTGCGTCAGGGTGCTGTCGTTGCAGAGCCAGCCGACATAACCTCGGCTGCACCAGCCTTTTTCAGAGATGTACCCATAGTGGCTGGGAGTCGCATAGCCGTGGAAGAGCGTGTCGCCGTAGTCGATCATACCGTCCCAGTGGAAAGCGCGTTGGTTCTGCCGGATCCACTCCAGGTCCACATTCTGGCGGGCTTCGAGCCGAGGGTAGCGCACCGGATCGGCAACGGCAAAGGGTCCGAAGACGCCGGTGGCCGCATAGTAGTCCGGGGCGCACTCCAGGAGCACTGGCGCATTCAGCCTCGCCACCATCTCCGCCCCCGTCTCGGCGCTCGTCGGTCCGAAGCGCAACGCCAGCTCATGGGTCACCGCGACTCCCTCACCGCCGTAGGGCCACAGGCTCAGATCGTAGTGGGAGACGTTGTCGATCTCGTCGCTGCGCCGCCGCAGATCCAAGACCTTCCCCCCGCGCTCTGGCCACAGGTAGAAGGTAAGCGCCTCCCGCTCGATCCGTAACTCCTTGGGGTGCATCTGCCAGAAGTTGCGCACCCCAAGCTCCATGGCGGCGCGGCCATCGGCCACTCGAGCCCACCCGGCCGCCTCCTTGCCGGCGGCGAGCGTGGCTTCGCCCTGGACCACGGCATAGGTCACCGTCTTGTCCTGCGTATACGGCGCCAGGTGGTAGAGCTTCTCGGGACCGGTCTCGAAGAGACTGAGCCCCGTGTCGGCGGCCAACGCCCCAGTGTGGGGCCGCTCTCCTCCCAGCGCCCAGGTCGCCGCACCCTCGGCCGTACGCGGAAAGCGCAGAAACAGGGCCCGGATGAAGTCCTCCTTGGGCTTGCCGGCATAGACAACGGTCGGCAGAATACGCAACTCGGTGCTGCCGGCGCAGGCATGAACCCGAATCACATACTGAATCAGCCTGCGGCCATCCTGGTTACATAGCCAACCGCTTAGCTTGACCACGGCGCGGAGGTCGTTCGCGCTCTCGACCTCGGCGCGATAGTCCCCCGCCGTGCTGGCCGTAAAGCGCTCACGGACGCCACCGCCGGCATCCCGCAGCCAGTTCTCCTCCTGCGGGGGTCCCGGTGGCTGGTGCTCGATCTCAGCGACGAACTCGCCCGGGGTCGCGACGACCTGCGTCTCGGTCCGGCCATCACAGTCGAGGTCGACCCAGGCCGCACTCGGCAGGCCGAAGGCTGTCTTCGCAAAAGCAAAACGCGCCGGGCCGCAGTCCAAGGTGATGCCGACGGCGTCCTCGTTCACGCTCACCCGCGCGGCGGCCGGCGCGGCCACGGCTCCGGGCTCGAGTTGCAGACGGATGGAGCCGTTGGTCGGCACGTCCACCTGCGTATCGACCAGCAACCACTTGACACTGCCATCGTACCAGCGAGCCAGCGGGCGCACCCGGCAGGGCAGCTCGGCACCGGCCTCCGTACGCAAACGAGCCGTGGCGCACTCCCGGAGCACGCCCCGGGCAAAGGGTACCCCGCCGCGTACCGGCGCATTCTGCCGCACCACCCCGGCGTGGTCAACGACCGTCAGTTCGACCGGGGACAGGGCCACGCTCAGTAGCGGCAGCATAGCCACCATCGTACCCCCCCTGACGACAGTGCCTATCCCCATGCTCGTGTCCTCCCATGACCTCTGACTCTCGTCTCCACAAACAAAACGCGGCCGCGACCCCTATCGGCTCGCGGCCGCGTTGCAGAACCACCGGCGCGACGGGCTCAGTCCCCGGCGGTGACGGTCCAGATGCCGCGCGCCACGCCGCCGGTGGCATTGCGCTGCATGCCCGCCTCAGAACGCCACTCTGCGTGCCAGTCACAAAACAGCGCGTTGGCGCCCAGCCGGTGTCGCAGCGAGAGCGCCAAGCCACTTCCCGCCGAGGTGATGAAGCCGTCGGACGGCCAGATGCCGGGCGGCGAAGAGACGACACAGTTGCTGTCCGCCATGGCCAGCGAGTTGACGGGATCCACGACTTGTGACAGCGGCCGGTTGCCAGGCACCGCCCAGGCGGTGAGATACCAGGCGCCAACCGTCGTGTTCCCCCAGGGCGGACCATAACCGCTGCGCAGCCGCCAACCGCCGCAGGTAGCACAGAGTGAACCGCTGACGCCCGCGTCGGCCAGGGAGTTTGCCGTCCCCTGCAAGCCGGTGTAGGATGGGCAGATGAAGCACTTGAGGTTCTTGACGTACGTGGCCAGCAGATAGGGAACCCAGACCGTTCCGACGGGATAGGTAATGGAATTGGGCGCGACGTACTCCGCGTTGTCGTCGGCATACATGGCGTAGCTCAAACCGATCTGCTTCAGGTTGCTGGTGCAACTTGCGGAACGGGCCTTCTCCCGCGCCTGAGCCAGGGCCGGCAAGAGCATGGCCGCCAGAATCGCGATGATCGCAATGACCACCAGCAATTCGATCAGGGTGAATGCTCGCTTTCTCGCGATGGCCATACGTTCTCTCCCGATGTTGGACACTTCCCGCGGTGCCATGACAGCCTGACACAACCAACCGTAAATCGCTGGCCACGTTAGCCGTCGCAGGCGCAAAAGGCAACCCTACCAATAGGTTACTTCACGGCGCTCCGGTAAAGCCCAACCGGGCTGTCAACCGGTGGCGCTTTGGCGGCCCGCGGCCAGGGCGGTTCAAAATGCCGAGATACCAGGCAGGCGTTACCTCGACGAGGCTCCGCCCGGCGCCAGCCTCATCACCGGGGCTTGCAGACCAACTCGACCACCCTCAGGTCAAAGAAATCCTGGGTGTGGGCGGCCCGGATCACCACGGCGGAGTCAGCCCCCCGACCGCTGCCACCGATGGCCATGACCTCGGTGCCTGGCGCCACCAGGCCCGCATCGACCGCCATGCAACTAACTTCCGCCGCGACCTTGACGCCCTCGCTGAACGCCTTCAGGGTCAAGGCGATGATCTCATCGACCTGGACCGCCCCCAGCTTCCTCTTTACCGCCCGCCCCAGCATGCCAAAGGCGTGCCCGGAAAAGACCAGACGCGCACCCGCCGCCTCGAGCGTCTGACGCTGCGTGGCGTCGAGCTTCTCCGGGTAGATGCCGTTGACCACGATCACGTTGAAGCCCGCGAACAGCGTCGCGGCCCGGGCGCCGGTGGCGCCCGAGGTCGAGGCGACGACGATGTCGCGCAGGCCCAACTGCACCGCCCGCTCCATGGCCAAGGCCAGCGTGGCGTCGGTGTTCTCGGGACCACCCTTGGCGAAGTAGACTGTCTTGGTCTCTGGCAAACTCATCTTGCTGTACCCCTCTTGTTGGGAGTCATGCGTGGCCCACAACCCCGCGACACATGACGACACACCCTGCGACAACGAACCCACCTGCCGGAGCCCGGCCCGCAACCGTCACTACGGCACCTTACATGCGCATCGCCTCAGGTTCGAGTGCGTCGTCATTCGACCTCCGTTATCCGTACACAACCCGCCGCGAACACCGATCCGACGCTGCGAGGGTTTCAGGGGCGTGCCTCCCCCGCCAGCACCCCGATCTCGCGCAACCACAGGATGCCGGGACGATGTGCCGGACCACCCTTGGCGTCCTGCTCAAGTCGCAGCGCGGTGGCCTCGATCGCCTCCCAGGTGATGCGGTCGCAACTCCGGGTCCGCTCATCCTCAATGACGGCGACCTGGCGCGGACCGGCCGCGGTCTGCGCCAGCACCCGAAAACGCCGCGCGGCGTAGGTCCGCCCAGCCTCGACGTTCCAATAGATCAGCATCCCCTTGACGCGACGCGGAGCGGCGAACTCCAGGCTCACCCAGTGCGGCTCGGAGTGGTCCGCCGAAGCCCAGGCGCGGCGCGCCCAGGGCAGCCCCTCCACCGCCACCACACCGTCGGTGAGCACTGCCGAGTCGTAACCTGAGTAGCTTGAGTCGACCCTGCAAGCCGCCACCGCCACGCGGTCCTCTGGCGCCGGGAGCGCGGGCTCATCCAGAAAACTTGCCTCCGCCGCGGCTAGCACGATATCGCGCTCGTCCTGCACCTCCACTTGCAGCACACGCGCCAGGCCGTCCAGAGCTGCCGGTATGGCCACCTCGACTGAGCCCGCGCCGGGGGCCACGGGGACGCTCTCCGGCACTCCGGGCCGCGCTGGCGTCACCCGTACCTTGACCAGCAGTTTCCCGCCGGGCGCCGCCGCGATACCCAGGCGGAAAAGGCGCGAGCCCGCCTCCGCACCCCGATCCTCCAGCTTCAACACGGCACCCGCCAAGACCTCTTGGGAGGTGGCTCGCTCAAACCGAAATGGCGTCATGCCGGGAAGCGTGGCGCTAAACACGGCCCGCACGGTATAGCTGCCGGTTCCCGGCGCCTGGAAGCGCTCCGCAACAGGTGCCGCGCCGAGTTGCGGCTCCAGGCTGGGGACCACCGGCCGCCCGAGGGTCCGCGTCAGGCCGAGGCAGACGATGCCCTTTGCCGTCTCCGGCGTAACCGGCCGCAGGCTCATCTCCGCCCCGGCACGAGCGCTGTGATCCCCCTCGAATCCGGTCGCCAAAGCCCCCGCCTGGAACAGCGCGAGAGCCTCCACCGCCTGACGGGCCTGCAGCACCTCGCGCCGCTGACTGAGCGCGTAGAGATCCCCCTCCTTCGTCGGGATGCCCTCCAGCGCCGCCCCCAGCGCCTGCCGAACCCGCTCCAAGGCTTCCAGCGTGGTCCCGCTGTCAGGCACGCCGACAAGGCACTGGACCGCAGCCTCGAGCGCGGGCAGAGCCGACGCGGTACCCCGCACTCGCGTTGCCGCCAGCACATGCTCTCTCGCCCGCCCCAGCAGCCAGGCCGCAACCGCATTCCGAGGCAGCAACCGCACCAGGGCCAGAGCCGGCGGCGCGTCGGCCAAATCGAGGTCGCACCCCGCCGGGGTCAGTCGCAGAGGGCGTTGTGCCAGCCACACCGGGTCGATGGCCACCGCCTCCGGCCCGACCTCGCGCAGCACCTCAGAGGCCACAGACAGCACCGCCGAGTCCCCCGGCAGACGCCGCACACTGAACGCGGTTGCCGCACCGCGGCCGAAACGCTCCGCCCGCGCCCCGCTGCACCCAGGCGTCGGCTGCCACCCCGCCGCGGCCAATTCCCGGATGGCCGGCAGGTAAGCGTGCGTCACGTCGCCGTACTCCGCGTAGGCCCGCTGCACAAACCGGCCCGTCGAGGGCAACTCTCCCCAGAACGCTGCATTCAGGTGAAAGTCCTCCGCCAGCACCCGCTGATCAAGGCCGTGCAGATTCATGAAGTTCATGAGCAACAATGGCTTCCGGTACGAACAGGCGCGGTAGAAGAAGAGATCGTCTTCGCTGCGGTACTGACTGCTCTCGATGCCGGGTACGTCCGAGACCAGGTACAGCGGAAAAGCCTCATGGCTGCAGTGGATATTGGTAAAAATCAGCTTGCCGAGCGGGTGGGAAAGCCGCTGCAGCGCCGCCAGGTAGTCCCGCATCCCATACAAGCCGGACGCCGCAACCTGGTGCGAACCCGGGTAGTAGGTGAAGGGCACGTCGTTGGCGAGCCAGTGCTCGCGCCGCGTATTCAGCACCGTCGAGCACCAGGCCGAGACCGAGTCGATGTAGGCGCCCTCGAGCGCTGGATAGTCCTGAAACAGCCGATCGAAGTAGCGCAGTTCCGTGCCTGCCACGCTGGGATGCTCGAGGCTATCAGGCAGGTCCGGGTCAACGTTCAGGGTGAAACGCAGCAGGTTCATGGGGATGGCCGGGCCGACGTCAGCACTGAGGTTGTCCGTGATCGAAACCACCCTCTGCCCGGCCGCATCGGTACACACGTTATCCCCCAGGAAACCGAGATCGAGACGCGACGAGATCGTCTCGAAGCCAGGGTTGGTGAGCCAGTTGCTTTCCGGCTGGGCGATGGGGCCGATACACAGATCGTCGAACCAGGCCGTGCCCGTATGCGCCCCGCGCAGCAGGGCATAGACGCGCAGCTCGGCTACCGGCTTGACCGGCGTCACCGCCAGCTCCGCCGCGGCCCAGTCGTGGGTGCCGGTCGCAAAGCTCGCGCATTGGCCAAACAGGTAGCTGCCATCGGCATAGCAGACGTCGACGTAGATCGCATAGTTGGAGTCCCGCTCTCCGCTCACCCCTTCAGCCCGGCTCCAGCCTCGGATCAAGAATGGCTCAGTGATGGCCTTCTCAAACCGCCGCGACTGCCGTACCCCCAGCCACTGACCTGGAGTCTCCGCCCGGACCCGCAACGAGGCCCCGCCGCCGTGCCTGACCTCCCAGTCCAGATCTGCCTGCTGCATCGGCTCCCAGCCCGTCGCCACCTTCTGGCTCTCCAGTTCGGCCAGACGCGCCGCCGCCTCCGCGTAGGTCTTCGGAAGCTGACTGCCAGGTAAGGTCACCGTCAGCGAGGACGACTCACGATACGGAAACGTCCCCAGCCCACGCGCCTCATCCTCGGCAAACTCGCTGGGACCGCCTTCATGATAGTAGAAGTGCTGAGGGTTGGGCAGATCCGGCGTCGGGGCCGCGAAAAACCAGCCGCCAAAGGACGTGGCTCGCACCGTGAAGGGCTCCGGAAACAGCTCGTAGTAACGCGCCAGGGCTGCCCGAAAGTGCCACCGCGGATCGGTCCGGTAAAGCACCACGGTGAACGGCGCCCGCATCCGCAAAGCCGGCGCTCCAGCCGGGGTAAAGCCGAAGGGAAAGCGCAGTTCCACGCCACCAGCGATTTCACTGAAGGAGCAGACCGCCAGCGCCTGCGGCGGCAGCGCCAGCGCCAGGACATCCTGCCCGCCAACCCGCAGGCTGACCAAAGGCAGCTTGCTCAGCAACGCCCGCGGCAGCAGCAGCGGCTCCGTCGCCATGCTCCCCGAAGGCAGCGTGCAGCCCTCCACCCGCACCACCAGGTCCGCGGCGCAGTCCTCCTCGCCCTCGGCACTGACCTGCCCGCACATCTCGAGGTATCCCGCCCGCGCCGTCCAGGCGCCGCTGACGCCGAAACCACCCGGCACCAGAGCCAACGCCTGCGGCCTGCGCACCTCGAAGCGTATCCCGACACCGGGCAGCACTTGACCGTCCAGGCTCAGTTGCCGCGCGCCGCCCGTAGCCTCATCCCCCAACTCGACTGACAGCCCGTCCCCACTGCGCACCTCCACGGCGCACAACCCGGCTCCCAGACACGCCAGCAGACCGGCCAGCAACCACGGCGCGCGCTGACCACGTCGCCGCCACGCCGCCGCCGAGAGGCCACCGCCCAGGTTCCACAAGCGCGTTAGCACACGTCCTCTCCCTAAAGAAAAGGGCCTGATCCCGCCCTCGGAATCAGGCCCGGCACGCCAGCGTGTCCGCCAGTTCAGCGGTTCTTCGCCTCAAACTCGTTCATGAAGTCGATCAGGCTGCTCACCCCTTCCATGGGCATGGCATTGTAGATGCTAGCACGCATGCCACCCACATTGCGATGCCCCTTCAGACCGATCAGACCTGCCTTCTTCGCCTCGGCGCCAAACTTCTCCTCGAGTGCCTCCGTGGGCAGCCGGAAGGTGACGTTCATGCGCGAACGGTCGGCGGCTTCGGCCGTACCGCGGTAGAAATCGGAAACATCGATGGCGTTGTAGAGAGTATCGGACTTGGCCTCGTTGATCCTCTGGATTGCCGGCAGGCCGCCGAGCTTGATCAACCAGTCGGTCACCAGCCGCACCATGTAGATCGCGATGCAGGGCGGCGTGTTGTACAGCGACTCCTTGTCGATGTGCGTCGAATACTTCAACATCGTGGGCACCTTCGCCCCCGCACGCGCCGCTAGCTCCTTCTTCATGATCACCACCGTCACCCCGGCCGGACCGAGGTTCTTCTGCGCCCCGGCGAAGATCATGGCAAACTTACTCACATCGACCACGCACGACATGATGTCGCTGGACATGTCCGCAATCAAGGGCACGCTGCCGGCATCGGGGTAGAACCGGTACTCCGTTCCCTCAATCGTGTTGTTGCTGCAAAGGTACAGGTAAGCCGCGTTCTGGTCGATCTGCCACTCCCCGACATCGCCGATGACCGTGAAGTTCGAGGCCTTGCCATCGTACACCAACTTGACGTCGCCAAACAGCTTCGCTTCCTTGATCGCGGCGTTGGACCACGAGCCCGTGTCCGCGTAGACCATCGGCTTGCCCGGCACCGCCAAGTTCATCGGAACCATGGCAAACTGCAGGCTGGCGCCACCCTGAAGAAACAGAACCGCGTAGTCCTCGGGAACCCCCATGAGCTTCCGAATGTTCGCTTCGGTCGCGTGGATAACCTCCTCAAACTCCTTGCTCCGATGACTGGCCTCGGCCAGACCGTAGCCCAGCCCGCGATAATCCACGAACTCCGCCGCCGCCTGTTCCATAACTTCCCGTGGCAGAACGGCCGGACCCGGATTGAAGTTGTACACCCGCTGAGTTGCCATGACGCATCTCCTCTTTTTGAAAAGCCCGGCAAAAACCTGATACGGAAGGTGGTGGACAACCCTGTCCGCCTCGTCTCCAGACAGCCAGGCACACCACCAGTAGCCAATCTCTGTCGCACTATACCTTCATCCACTTGCCGCCGCAACGGTAAGCGACTTTCCCCAGCGGTCGGCGGTGCCAGTAACCGATCCCCGGCGCGAAACGCCTACTGCGGCGGCCTGGCGCCCTTGCGCACCAAGTAGACGACCTCCCGCAGCATGAGTTCGCGCACCAGATGAATGACCCCCAGGCGCGCCTCTTCGGGTTTCAGTTCGAACTGCCGCGCCATGGCGTCCGCCGCCGCCGCCAGCCGAACCCCTGGCCGCGTGCCTTCGGTCAGCAGGAACTCGCCGTGGCGGTCCAGAACGACCTGGCGGTAGGGATTGAGCTTGAAAAAGCGCCCCAGGAACTGCTCGGCAGGATGCACCTGACGCCGCACCCGCACCACCAGTTCTCCGCTGTCCGCTCGCCGCATCTCGATGGACGGATGCGTGTGCATCTCGACATCCAAAGCGCTCTCGATGTCGAGATCCCGCGGCAACTCCCCACGCCCCCGGTCCGGCTTGGGGTAGAACGGCATGAAATCGGCAAGAAAGCCCATCGTCTCCAGCGTCCCCATGAGTCGCAGCGATACACGGCGGTATCAAGCTGACCGCCCTGGCACGGCCAGGTGTGTTGGCCGGACATCAATATAGCGTCACGCCCCAGGCGCGGCGGTGGAGCCCACCGCATGTCCACTTGATTCTGGAGAGGCGCCTGGCCTCAGGCGCGGCGGTGGAGCCCACCGCATCTCCAGCGGATTCTGAAGAGGCGCCTGGCCTCAGGCGCGCGGTGGAGC